>DATNMZ010000545.1:0-10729 GCA_035602095.1 Thermoanaerobaculia bacterium | reverse complement strand
GGCGGGAGCCTATGCGAAGGTCTTGCCCGCCGGAAGCCGGCGCGCCGGGCCCGCCGCGAAGACGGGGGTCTTCGCCATCCTCTTCGCGCTCCTCGCGCCCCTCCCGGGCTGTTCGTACATCTTTTCCGAGAAACGGACCGTCTACGAGTACGAGCCGCCCTACGGCGTGGACAGCCCGGAGTTTCGGCGCTCTCTGGACGCCTTCGGGACGGACATGGTGCCGCACAACCGCGCCACGCTCCTGCAGAACGGGGACGAGATCTTCGACGCGATGCTCACCGCCTTCGGCGAAGCGAGCGTGTCCATCAACATCGAGACCTACATCTTCGACCACGGCTCCATCGCGACTCGGATCGCGCGCGTTCTCCAGGACCGGGCCCGCCACGGTGTCTCCGTGCGGCTGCTCGTGGACGGGTTCGGCTCGAGCCTCGGAGACCTCGAGGGGGAAATGACGGCCGCCGGCGTCCGGGTGGAGGTCTACAAGCCCCTCCGCATCTACTCGCTGGACAAGGTGGGGAATCGCACGCACCGGCGGATCTTCACGATCGACGGCCGAATCGGGTTCTGCGGCGGAGTGGGGATCGACGACCGCTGGAAAGGCAACGCTCGGAATCCCGCGGAGTGGCGCGAGACGATGGTGAAGGTGGAAGGTCCGGTCGTTGCGCAGCTCCAGCACGTGTTCTTCGAGGATTGGATCCACACGACGGGAGAAGTCCTCCACGGGCCTGCGCAGTTTCCGACGATCGAGCCGGTGGGCGACATGCTCGCGCAGGCGATCTCGAGCTCGCGCACCGACCAGAGCTCGATGGCCAAGCTCCAGTACTACATGGCGATTCAGGCGTCCCGGCGGAGAGTCTGGATCGAGAACGCGTACTTCGTTCCGGACCGCCAGATCCGGGAGGGCCTCGTCCACGCGGCCGAGCGCGGGGTCGACGTCCGCGTCATCGTGCCGGGGAAGTACATCGACAGCCCCAACGTCCGGAGTGCCTCGCGGTTCCATTACAACGAGCTTTTAGACGGCGGCGTTCAGGTTTTCGAATACTCGCCCACGATGATGCACAACAAGGTGATGGTCGTGGACGGAATCTGGACGTCGATCGGTTCCATCAACTTCGTGAACCGCTCGATGAAGAAGAACGGCGAAGCGAGCGTGTCCGTATACGATCGCCGATTCGCCGAGCGGGTCGAAACGATGATCGAGAGGGATCTCGCGCAGTGCGAGCGCCTCACGAGGGAAAAGTGGAAGAAGCGAGGTCTCGTCGCGCGCTTCGGAGAGCTGTTCTTCTGGCTGTTCTCGGAGAACTACTGAGTCTCGGAGGACGAGAACGACGGAGGAGCGGCCGGGGTTTAGCGCGCGCGCGCGCCGGGACGCCGGGTCGACCGGCGGGGCGCGCCGCGGGGTTCGAGCGCGGCGGTAGCGGCTGTGACGAGGGCCCCCGCGAGCCGCTTCTGGAACGCCTCGGCTTCTTCCGGCCGGCAGGTATAGGAGATGCCGTCTTCCTCGAGGACGGAGAACTCGGGGAAGCGGAGCATCTCTTCACGCTCGCGCAGCGTCAACCGGCGCGTCAGCCGCGCCAGGCACCGCAGGAAGGGGCTCCTCGAGGCCCACTGCGTCTCGACCCGAACCGCCGCGATCAGAGGCGCCGCCACGCTACCCATCCCCGAAATCGGAGCAAAACGCGGGCCACGACCCCCCAAAACCCCGGATGCCTCGGTTAGGATTTGCGCGAATGCTCGAAAAACTCCTCGCTCTCGATCGTCCCGTCGTCGTTTTCGACACGGAAACGACCGGCACCAACCCGCGTTCGGACCGCATCGTCGAGATCGCCTGTCTCAAGATCCACCCGGACGGCCGGCGCGAGAGCTGGGTGCGCCGGATCAACCCGCGGATGCCGATCCCGCCGGCCTCCACTGCCATCCACGGGATCGCCGACGCCGACGTCGCGAATCTCGGGGGCTTCGCGGAGCTCGCCGGCGAGCTCGCGAGCTTCCTGGACGGGTGCGACCTGGCAGGCTACAACATCGCGGGCTTCGATCTGCCGGTTCTCCGAGTCGAATTCCTGCGCGCGGGAATCGATTTCGACATCTCGAATCGGCGTCTCGTCGACGCGCAACGGATCTTCTTCGCGTATGAGCCCCGGCATCTCTCGGCGGCGGCGCGGTTCTACTGTCATACGGACCACGCGGGAGCCCACGGAGCGCTCGCGGACGCCGAAATGACCCTGCGGGTCCTCGAGGGACAGCTCTCGCGCTACGAAGGGCTCCCGCGCTCGGTGGCCGAGCTGCACGAGCTCTACTGCGCCGGGCTCGACCGCGACATGGACCCCGAGGGACGAATCCGACTCGTCAACGGCGAACCGACCGTGAACTTTGGAAGGAACCGTGGCAAGAGCCTCAAGGAAATGGTGCGCGAGGAACCCGGATTCCTGCGGTGGATCCTGAAAGGCGAGTTCTCGGCGCCCGTCAAGGAGATCGTGAAGAAGTTCATGCCCGAGTAGTTGTCAGTTAACAGTTGTCAGTTATCAGTTGAGCCGGCTCGGAAAACTGAGGACTGAGAACTGACGACTGACAACTCGTCGCTATCCCTTCGATACTCGCTTGAACCGCAGCGTCTCGCCCGACTTCGTGTCGCGGAGAAGAATCGACCCGGGCTCGAGCTCGACCGCCCACTTGCCGGTGGGTCCGCGCAGCGCAAACGCGCAAGTGGAGCCGGACGTCTCTCCCGCGAATCCATCCCCGCGCGGAGCGAGGTGAAAGCCGCAGGCCGCGTTCGCCTCGCTGTCGGTAAACCGCGTGGCATCGGCCGACATCGAGGTCACCGTTGCGTCGAAGTGCGGGATGTACCCGAAGTAGACGTCTTTGCCCTGAAGCTCCAGGCGGACGAGCCCCTGACGGCGCACGTTCTGGCCCTGGAACTTTCCGGTCACTTCCAGGAACAGGTCGTAGGGATGCTGCGTGTCGGTGGCGACCGGTCGGAGATCGAGCCGGAGATCGTTGCCGGGAGTCGACCCCTGAAATGTCCCGGAAAGGATCGTCGCGAGATCGAAGACCTGGGTGCCGGATGGCGCGGCAATCGAAACGCCCCCGGCGAGCAGGCCGGCGGCGGCGAGCAGAACTGGGATGGCGAGCCTTCTCATGAGATGTTCCTCCTTGGGTTCGCAGTGCGAGAAGCGTTCCAGAAAGCCCGCTCCGGACAGGCGGCGCCTCGCCCGAGGGAAGCTCTCCTCCTCGAGCCTTTTAGCGTCTCCGGGCGCCGCCCTCCGGAAGTTTCCCCACCGGCGCGTGCCGTCCTCGCGGGAGGGCGTTTATCCCACCGGCGGGACAGCCCGCAGGCCTGTGAGCGTGCGGCGCATCGCCTGGTCCACCGCCGCCTGAAGCGCCTCTTTTTCGTTGTTCGACCCCCGGTAGTTCGGGCGGGAGATCTGCGCCTCCGCCTGGAATTCGGTCAGAATCCGGCCGCTTCGGTCCCGCGCCGAAACGCCCCATTCGACCTCGGACTCCCAGTTTCCTTCCCGCTTGACCTCGAACCGGTGCACCTCGATCGCCATGACCGGGGCGTCCGCAGACACCCACCGGCAGCCGGGAAGAGATCGGACGATCGACTCGCGGATCGCCCGGACGACCTTATCGGAGTCGCGGCGGTCCGCCCGCTGATCGGAGATCTCGAGGCGCCACGCGATCGCCCCTCCCGGGCAAGCGATCTGCGGGTCCGGGGCGACGACCGGAGAGACAGTCACGCCGCATCCCGTGGAGAGCGCCAGGGCGAGAGCGGCGTTGAGCAGAAGCAGCCTCGCTTTCATCGAGCGCGGCAGTGTCTCACGAGTCCCGCCGCCCTCGCGCGAGTGTTCCGGGAGCAGGGCGGGGGGACGTCCGGCGCGCCGGCGGTGCGGTCGCGTAAGACGCGGCGAGCCCCTGCGCCTGTGTGCGCAAATCGGCGATCAGCTCCGGCGGCTCGAGGACGACGGCATCCCTCCCATAGGCGAGCACGAAACGCCGTGCCTCCTTGATTGACTGCGCCGGAATCTCCAGAATCGCCTCACCCGTGGACGTCGTCTCGATCTTCTGGTCCGGATGGAACTGGAGCTCCCGCACTTCGTCCGAGACCGCGGGGGAGAACCGCACGCGCATTCGAAAGGGCTTCGCGTCGCCGACGAAGAGTCCGAACGTATTTCGAAAGAACCGATCCGCGTCGAAGTCTTTCGGAATCGTGTAACGTTCTCCGGTGAGCCGCGCGGACTCGATCCGCGCGAGGTAGAAGAGCTTTACCTGGCCGGCCGCCTGATCCTCGGCGAGGACCATCCAGTCCCGGCCCGCCAGAACGAACGCATACGGCCGTACGACGCGAGGCTCTCCGGGCGGCTCGCCCGGACGGTGGTACCGCATCGAAACCGAGACCCCGCGCTGGAGCGCTTCCGAGACGGCTTCCCACGACTTTCCGGAGACGGGACGGAACGCCGTCGCGCGCAACGCGAGTTTTTCCATGACGATCTCGGGCCTCATTCGCACCGCGGGCGGCATCAGCAGCGCGAGTCTTTCGTAGCAGGCCTTCAGGTCCCGGCCGAGGGGCGTGCCCCCGAAAAGCTCCAGGAATTGAGCGGCGACGCCGATCGAGAAGAGGTCCCGGCCGTCGACGGGCAGAAACGGCAGGACGTAGTCGGACCGGGAGTAGACATACCCGTTCTCCAGGCGGTCAAACTCGATCGGAGCCTCGAGCTCGTCGCGGAGGTAGTCGAGGTCGCGCTGGACGGTCTTCGACGAAACGGCGAGCTCCCGGGCCAGAGAGGACGCGTTCGGGAACTTCCCCTCCTTGATCTGATGATGGATCGTCTGCAGACGGCGCCACAGCGGCCGGTCCTTGAAGGCGCCCGAGCGAGCCACGCGTCGATTCTCCCACGCGCGTTGTCACGAATTGTCGCAGGCCGGCCGGGCGCGGGTACAGCGGGTGTCACTGCCCGAAAGACCAGCCGGTCGAAGTCGCTGAAAACACAGAGCCTTTCCGCCGCTCTCCGTGGCCTCGTGCTTGCTCTCTTGGTGATAAGAAGTGCGCATCCAACTGGCATTCTCAGAGCCTTCCAATCCGCTCGACGAATTGAGTGGAGGGCGGATCGCGTTGACCGAGATCATCGAAGGGTACGAGGAGTTCTTGGACGAGCTCGACTCCCGCCTTCAGGCCATCACGCAGATGAGGGTACCGGGAGAACGCAAGCTCGACCTCGCCCGCTCTCGGTTCGACGGCGACGCGACTCAGCCGCTCCTCGCCTTCCTCCGGCCCCCGGGCGCGCGATGAGTGCGGTGCTGTCGGCGCTGCTCGTGGCGTCTCCGGGTCAGATCTCGGCGCTGCTCTTTCTGTTCGCCGTGGCGGTTGTGATTCTGTTCGTCATCGACGACGACGACCTGCCCGGACCGCGGCTCTGCCGCGTCCCCACCCGGTAAGGAAGCACTCGCTCTCCGTCTCTGCCGGCGGCGCGACGTTCGAACCGGCCTCTTTTCGGACCCGCCTCGATTCGCCGCCCTCACTTCACCAGAGGCAGAAGCTCCTTCGCGGTCCCCGCCTCGCTGCCGTTTGGATCGAGCTCCAGGTACTTCTGGAAATGTTCCCGGGCGACGGCGTTGTGCTTGTTATTCATCGCGGACAGCGCCAGGTAATAGTGCGCGAGCGCGAAGTCCGGCTTCGCCTCGACCGCTTTCGCGAGAAAATCCTCCGCGTCCTTCGACTTCTTCTTGTTGAAGGCCTCGATCCCCTTGTTGTAGAGCATCTCCGGCGTGTCCGGATTCGCATCCTCGAATTTCTTGCGAAAATCCGCCGCCGCCTTCTTGTCGCCCGATTTTGCGGCGGCATCCGCCATCATCCCGTACAGCGAGGTCATGGTCGGGTCGAGATCGGTGGCCTTCTGCCCGTACTCGACGACATGCGCCCAGTCCTTCCTGTCATAGGCGAGGGAGGTCAGTGCCTGCCATCCCTGCGGAAGATCGGGATTCTTTCCGACGGCTTCCCGGAACTTTGCGTCCGCGCCCGCCTTGTCTCCCGAGTTCATCAGATCGACGCCCGCGTTGTAAGCCAGGGCCGCCTGGTCGTTCCCGGACGGGGCTGCGGCGGCCCCGGGAGAACCGCCCTTTCCGGCGGGGGCCTCGGAAGGCTTCAGAAGGGTCTGGTCCACGGTCTTGATCTCGACGGTCGAAAGCTTCTTTTCGGACTCGACGGGAACGTACCCTTCCTTCTCGAAGTGAATCCGGTAGGGGAGCGTTGCGTCGTTCACGATCAAGCCATATCGGCCGTCCGAGCTGGTCTTGGTGCTCAACTTGAAGTTCTTGATCGCCGGGGTCGTCACGGTCACGGTGACCCCTTCGATGGGTTTCCCGGCAGAGTCGGTCACTTTCCCGGTGACGCGGCCCTGGGTGCCGGCCTGCGCCGGCAGGGCCGTCATCAGAATCGCGAGGGCGGCGGAAAGCCGCAGAAGCGTTTTCATCGTGGCCTCCAACGAAAGGGGAAGCAATGCCGCCACTCCCCAAATTTCCGGGAATTCTAGCGGGAACGTTGGTTCTCTTTCGTTTCCCGTTTCCCGTTTCCCGTCTTGCGCTTCCCGCCTTACGCCGAACGCCTAACGGCCCCCTGCCGTCTCCCGCGGCCGCTTCGATCTCTGCGGCACCGCTTCGAGGATTTCCTTGACCAGGGCGTACTTGCCCATGGGCATGATGTGGATGCCCCGCGCGAGGCCGGCGATCGCGGCCGCGAGCTCGCGGGCGATCGCAAGACCCTCGGCCTTCTCGTGCTCGGCGCCGCGGTCGGCTGCGGCGCGCATCCTTTTCTGGATCTCCTCTGGAACGACGATTCCGGGCACTTCGTTCGCGAAGAAAAGGGTCTGCTTGAGGGACCGGAGCGGGATGAGCCCGACGAGGAGCGGGATGGCACGGGCCTCTTCGCGGGCGAGGAAGCTCTCGAGCGCGCCGATGTCGTAGACGGGCTGCGTCTGCGCGAAGGTGGCGCCGGCCTCGATCTTCGCGCGCAGTTTCGAGAACTCCACTTCGAGGTCCGGGGCCGCCGGATTCGCGGCGCACGCGATCGCGAACGACGTCGGAGCCCCGATGGCGTTTCCGGCGAGATCGGCGCCGCCGTTCAAGCCCCGTGCGATCCGCAGGAGTCCGAGCACGTCCACCTCCGAGACCTGCTTGGCCTGCGGGTAGTCCCCGATCTTCAGCGGATCGCCGCCGAGGCAGAGGATCGCCTTCAAGCCGAGTCCGGCGGCGCCCAGGAGGTCCGATTGGAGCCCGAGAACGTTGCGGTCGCGGGTCGTGATCTGGACGACGGCCTCGAGTCCGGTCTCCCTCTGGAGGATGGCCGCGACGGAGATCGATGACATCCGGAGCCGCGCCATGGGGTTGTCCGTGACGTTGACGGCATCGACGCCGGAGGAGCGGAGCACGCGCGCGCCTTCGACGGCCGCGGAAGCGTCCACGCCCTTCGGCGGCTCGGCCTCCGCGGTGACGACGAACTCATCCGGGTCGGCGAGCTTGCGCTTCAAGCGGGAGGTCTCGATCGCGGGCTCGGCCAGGGACTGTGCGGGCCGTTCGAGGACCACGCCGGCGGCGCGCCTGGCCGAAGCGCGCGGGGCGCCGGAAACGGCGCGCGCCATCGCCCGGATGTGCTCGGGAGTGGTCCCGCAGCACCCGCCGACGATCGACGCGCCGGCCTCGACGAAGGCGGCCGCGTAATCCCGAAGATAGTCCGGGGACGAGAGATAGACGTTGCGTCCGTGGACGACGGTCGGATATCCGGCGTTCGGCATCGCGCACAGTGGGGCCGGGACCGACGGCATGAGCCGCGAAAAGATCTCGTGCGTCTCCTGGGGACCGAGAGTGCAGTTCAAGCCGACGGCGTCGGCGCCGGCGAGCGCCAGAGTGGACAACGCGTGCGAGGCGCCCTCGCCGAAGGCGGTCCGTCCGTCGGAGAGGAAGGTCATCTGAGCGACGATGGGAATCTCCGGGGAGAGCCCCCGCACCGCGCGCACGGCCTCGGCAGCCTCGAGCAGGCTTCCGAAGGTCTCGAGAAGGATCAAGTCCACGCCGCCCTCGAGAAGGGCGCGCGCCTGTTCTTCGAAAGTCTCGCGGACCTGCACGAGCGTCAATCGCCCGTACGGCTTGACGAGCGCGCCGAGAGGCCCGATGGATCCCGCCACGAAGACCATCTCGCCGGTGGCGGACTCGCGCGCCAGCCGGGCCCCCTCGCGATTGATCTTTTCGAGCGAGTCCGCCCACTCGTGCGCCGTGAGTTTCACCCGGTTGGCGTCCCACGTGTTCGTCGTCAGAATCCGGGCGCCCGCATCGCGGTAGTCGTCGTGGACCTCCCGCACCGACTCCGGATCCGTGACGTTCAACGGAGACTTCGCCTGCTCGGGCGAGGCGCCGCGGGAAACGAGGAGCGTTCCGATCGCCCCGTCGGCGAGGAGAATCTCTTCGGCGAGGGCTTTTCGAAAGTCTTTGCGCATCGGTATCCCGCTCCCGGAATGCTACACTCTACCGTCCTCCGTCCTGCCGGGTGTCCGCTTCTCCCCGGCCCCTCCCGTTGAGGAGGGAACTTGGAATTCTTGCTCGGTATCTGGCTTGCGGCCGCCGGCTCGCCCGCGCCGATCCCCTGGAACGATCTCGCGCTCTCGATCGAGGAGGACCACAGCGTCTCGAGCGACCACGCAACGCTCTGCCGCGTCCGGGTCGTGAACCACGGCCGGGGCACGTGGCAGGGGCGCGACGTCGTCTTCGAGGCTCGGGCCGTCCGCGAGGGCCGCATCGCCGCGCGCCAGAGGGGCCGTTTCGGTTGGACGATTGGACCGCACGAGACTCTGGAGACTCTCGTCGGCTTTCTCGGCCGGTTCGATCGCTTCGAGGTCGGCCCGCTTCCGGTTTCCGCGACCCGGCAGCATTCGGCCGGCGGAAGGGCCGGGGGCAAGCGCGCCCGCTCGGGCACTTCGAGATCTCGGGGCCACCGGCGCCGGTAACTGTTAACTGTTAACTGATAACTGACAACCGACAGCCAATGACTCGGTACAATGCCCCAGCGAATGAAAGTTCTCGTCGTGGGCAGTGGCGGACGAGAGCACGCCCTCTGCTGGGGCCTGCGGCGCAGCGCCTTCGTCGATGATCTCTTCTGCGCGCCGGGCAACCCGGGCATCGCGGAGACGGCGGACTGCCTCCCGGTCTCCGCCGGAGACATCGTCGAGATCGCGGATCTGGCGGAGAAGCTCCAGTTCGATCTGACCGTCGTCGGTCCCGAGCTCCCGCTTTCTCTCGGAATCGCCGACGTGTTCTCCAAGCGCGGCCTTCCGCTGTTCGGTCCGTCGCGTCTCGCGGCTCAGATCGAGACCTCGAAGGTCTTCGCCAAGGAGTTCTTCCGCCGGCATTCCATCCCGACCGCAAAGGCGACCGTCTGCGCTTCCAAGTCGGAAGCGGAAGCCGCGATCAAGAAACTCGGGTATCCCTGCGTGCTGAAGGCGGACGGCCTCGCCGGCGGCAAGGGCGTCCTCGTCGTGGAATCGCGCGAGGAGGCGGTGCGAGCCCTGGTGCTTTTCTTCCAGGAGAGGGTCTTCGGCGCGGGCGGCGACCGGATCCTCGTCGAGGAGTTCTTGAGCGGGAGCGAGGCCTCGTTCCTCGCCGTGTGCGACGGGGTGAACGCCGTGCCTCTGCCCACGGCCCGGGACTACAAGAAGGTGTACGACGGAGACCGCGGTCCGAACACCGGCGGCATGGGAGGCCACTCCCCCGCGGGCATTCTCGACGCCGCCGCCTCGTCCCGCGTCATGAAGGAGATTCTCTGGCCGACCCTGCGCGGCCTCGCGGCCGAAGGACGGGCCTTCACGGGCGTGCTCTATGCGGGACTGATTCTGACTCCGGACGGGCCGAAGGTCCTCGAGTTCAACGCGCGCTTCGGCGATCCGGAGGCGGAGGTCATCGTGCCGCGGCTCCAGACGGACTTAGCGGCGCTCTTGATGGCGGCAACGCGCGGCGAGCTCGACCGCTTCCCTCCCCTCGAGATCAAGTCCGAGGCATGCGCCGGGGTCGTCCTCTGCGCGGGGGGTTACCCCGGCAATTACGAGCGCGGCAAGCCCATCCGTGGCTTGAACGTCGCGGCCCGGGTGCCGTCCGTCGAGATCTTCCACGCGGCAACGGCCCGCGAAGGCGACGACCTGGTCACCGCCGGCGGCCGGGTCCTCGTCGTGACGGCGGGCGCTCCGACGATCGGCGAGGCCTCGGCGCGCGCCTACGAGGCGGCCGAGATCATCGAGTTCGAAGGAAAGTACATGCGCACCGACATCGGCGGGCACGCGAGCCGTCAGGTGACGGGTGTCAGGTGACAGGTGGTAGGTGACAGCTATCAGCGGTTTATTAGCTATCGCGTACCAGTAATCAGTAATCAGTAATCAGCTTCTCCGGCAGCGGTCTCAGAACTGAAGACTGACAACTGAAGACTGACGACTTCTTCTTACTGCCCGCACACCGCGTCGGCGCACTTGAGCTCGTAGAAAGCGGCGTCTTTCGAGTTGACGTCCTCGATGGTGATGTAGCCCTCGATGGTCGCTGACTGCGCCGAGGAGCCCCGCACGTCGGCGAAGACGATCACGGTGTGCACGGAAGATGGGATTCCGGCCGCCGACCAGATGTCTGTCACCTCGCGCAGCTCTCCCGGGCGGAGACCGATCAGTGGGATCGTTCCCCCGACCTGCCGGCCGGTCGTGACGTC
>DATNMZ010000544.1:0-3423 GCA_035602095.1 Thermoanaerobaculia bacterium | reverse complement strand
CCCTCGCCGCGGCCGGCGGGAAGCGCGCGGGCCTGTACACGTCGCCCCACCTCGTGTCCGTCACCGAGCGCCTCCGAGTGGGTCTCGACGACGTCACGCCGGGCACGCTCGACGCCGTCCTCCACGAAGTGTTCGCTGCGGCGGCGCACGCGCCGGAGGTGGCGCTGACGTACTTCGAGGCGGCCACGGCGGCCGCCTTCCTCCTGTTCCGGCAGGCGGGCGTCGATCTCGCGGTTCTCGAGGTCGGGCTCGGAGGCCGCTTCGACGCCACCAACGTCGCGCCCGCCACGCTCTCGATCGTCACCTCCATCGCGCTCGACCACACCGCGGAGCTCGGAGAGACCCTTCCGCAGATCGCGGGAGAAAAAGCGGGGATCTTTCGCCGCGGCTGTCCGGCGCTCGTTCGGGCGGACGACCTGGAGGCTCTCGCCATCCTCGCGGGCGCCGCGCGCGATGCGGGCGCCCGGTTTCACGACGCGGCGCGTGAGCTTTCCGTAGAGGACCTCGCGGTGACGCTCGACGGGACCGCCTTCGAGCTGGAGACCCCGGAGCGCCGGCTCGCGCTCTGGACGCCGCTGCCCGGCGAGCACCAGGCATGGAACGCCGCGCTTGCCGTCCGAGGGGCCGAGCTCCTGCCCCTCGCCTTCGGGGAGCTCGATGCGGCGGCGGTCGCGCGGGGCATCGCCGGCGTGCGCTGGCCCGGCCGGATCGAGCGTCTCCGGGGGCCGGGAGGCCGCCTCGTGCTTCTCGATGGGTGCCACAACCCGGACGGGGCCCGCGCGCTCGGCCGGTTCCTGGACGACGCCGGTATCACCGGCCGTTGCGATCTCGTTTTCGGCGCCATGGCCGACAAGGACGTCGAGGGGATCGCTGCGGCGCTTTTTCCGAAAGTCGATTCGGTCGTCCTCGTCGGCGCCGCGCCGCCGCGGGGGGCGAGCCCCGAGGAACTTCTCCGCCGGGTCGGTTCCCGTGCCCGGCGCGTGCGCACGGCGCCCGACGCGGCAGCGGGGATCGCGCTGCTCTGCGCCGAAGACGACGCCTCCCGGGCCCCTATAATCGTCGCGGGGTCCCTGTATCTCGTCGGGGAAGCTCGCGCCGCGCTGCTGCCGGGCGGGGAAGACCGCCGGAGCGCCACCCCCGGCGCGTAGAATCGTCCTCGGCCGCGGCCGCCCGACGGAAGAAGGACGCTCTTGACCACAACGATCGCCCCTTTCACCAAGGAAGCCTTCGAACGGCTCGAAGAGGAGCGGTTGCCGGTCTATGCCTCGCGGAGCGGGCGCGCCGAACGTCCCCGCGGTCCAGCCCGGCCCATGCCGGCGGACAACCGCACCGAGTACGCCCGCGACCGGGATCGCATCGTCCACTCGCGTGCGTTCCGGCGGTTGAAGCACAAGACCCAGGTCTTCATTCCGTACGAGGGCGATCATTTCCGGACCCGGCTGACGCACACGATCGAGGTCTCTCAGATCGCGCGCAGCGCCGCCCGCTCCCTCGGGCTAAACGAGGACTTGACCGAGGCGATCGCGCTCGGGCACGACCTCGGCCACACGCCCTTCGGGCACTCGGGCGAGCGGGTCCTCGACCGGCTCCTGCGGGACAGCCATCCCGGGGCGGGCGGGTTCAAGCACAACTACCAGGGGGTGCGCGTTGTCGACCGGCTCGAAAAGCGGTACGACGAACCGGGCTTGAATCTCACGCACGACGTGCGCGAAGGCATCCTGAAGCACACGGCCTGGAAGCGCGACTTCCCCTTCCCGCTCGATTTTCGCGACGGCCTCCGGCTCGAGTCCGGCGGCACGCTCGAGGCGCAGCTGGTCAACTGGAGCGACGAAATCGCCCAGCAGACGCACGACCTGGAGGACGGACTTCCCCTCGCCGAGGAGGACGCGATCGAAGCCCTCGAGGTCTCCAAAGCGGTTCGGGCGTTCGGGCCGCCCGCCGCGGATCTGCCGACGCGCCGCGCCTCGCTCATCCGGGGGATGATCGCGGTCTTGACCGGAGAGCTGATCGAGGGAGCCCGAGCCCGCATCGAGCGCTGGACCGACGCGGAGGAGATCGCGACTCCGGAGGATTTCCTGGCCCACCGCGAACGATTGCCGGGCGACCTCGTCTCCTTCACCGAGACGGGCAAGCGCCTCTACCGCGAGCTGAAGGAGTTCGTCTACCGCCACGTCATCCATTCGTTCCCGGTGTCGCGGCACGACGGCCACGCCCGGAGGGTCGTCGCGGGAGTGTTTCTCGCCTATCGCGAGAACCCGCGGCTCCTTCCCGACTCGGTGCTGCTCGGGTTGCGGGACGAGCTCGGCGTCCGGTTCCTCCGCGAGGTGCCGCTCAAGGACGTCGACGCCGAGGTCCAGGAGCGCTACCTTCCGCGTCCGGAATTCTTCCGAGCGCTCGCGGACCACATCGCCGGGATGACGGACAGTTACTGCAACGCGGAGTACAAGGAGCTCGCGACCGGGTGACCGGTGCGGCGACTCGTCGAAGGAACAGCGCATGAGCAAGACGACGGCCCCTCCCTCCGCGACGGCGTTCCTGACCCGAACGCTCGAAGAGACCGATCCCGACGTCGCCCACTGGATCCGGGAGGAGGAGCGGCGGCAGAACGAAGGACTCGAGCTGATCGCCTCGGAAAACTGGGTCTCCCGCGCGGTCCGCGAGGCGCAGGGCTCCGTGCTGACGAACAAGTACGCGGAGGGGTATCCCGGGAAGCGGTACTACGGGGGCTGCGAATTCGTGGATCGGATCGAGGCGCTGGCGATCGAACGCGCCAAAGCGCTCTTCCACGCGGAGCACGCGAACGTGCAGCCCCACTCCGGCTCGCAGGCAAACATGGCGGTTTACCTCACCGCCTTGAAGCCGGGCGACACCATTCTCGGAATGAACCTCTCGCACGGCGGCCATCTGACGCACGGACACCCGCTCTCTTTCTCCGGCCTCGAATACAAGGTCGTCGCGTACGGCGTGCGCCGCGAGGACGAACGCATCGACCACGACGCCCTGTCGGCGCTCGCGCGCGAGCACCGGCCGAAACTGATCATCGCGGGCGCATCGGCCTATGCGCGCGAAATCGACTTCCAGAGATTCGGCGAGATCGCGGACGAGATCGGCGCGGACCTGATGGTGGACATCGCCCACATTGCCGGGCTCGTGATTGCGGGGCTCCACCCGTCGCCCGTTCCGCACGCGGCTTTCGTGACGAGCACCACCCACAAGACTCTGCGAGGGCCGCGCGGCGGGCTCATTCTCTGCCGGGCATCCCGCGCGAAGGACCTGGACCGCCGCGTCTTTCCCGGCGTCCAGGGCGGCCCCCTCGAACACGTCATCGCGGCGAAGGCGGTCGCCTTCGCGGAGGCGGCGGCGCCGGAGTTCGTGGAGTATCAGCGGCGCGTAGTGGAAAACGCGAAGGCGCTCGCCGCGACT
>DATNMZ010000543.1:0-8200 GCA_035602095.1 Thermoanaerobaculia bacterium | reverse complement strand
GGCCTGTCGCAGGAGAAGAACGCCGAGGAGCTTCTCGGGGACTCCACCGGCTCCATCTTCGACATCGCCGAAGATTCCGTCCGTGGCGGCTTCGTGCCCATCGGGCAGGTCGTCAAGCACAACCTCGAGATCATCGAGGATGCGCGCAACCGCCAGGGAATGCTCTCGGGCCTCGCGACAGGATTCCTGGCGCTCGACCGAATGACGTCGGGCCTCCAGGCTACCGACTTGATCGTCATCGCCGCCCGCCCCTCCGTCGGAAAGACGTCCTTCGCCCTGAACATCGCCCAGCACGTCGCGTTTCGGGAGGGGCGCTCCGTGGGCTTCTTCTCGCTCGAAATGTCGAAGGAGCAGCTCGGGTTCCGCGTCCTGTGCTCGGAGGCGGACGTCGACGCGAAGAAGGTGCGAGACGGTTACGCCTCCAAGGAAGCGACCGTGCGTCTGGTCACCGCCCAGTCGAAGATCGCCGGCACGAACTTTTTCTTGGACGATGGCGCCGGGCTCTCCGTTCCGGAGATGCGCGCGAAGGGGCAACGCCTCAAGCGGGAGAAGGGCCTCGACCTCCTCGTCGTGGACTACATGCAGCTCATGGCGGGCCATGGACGCTTCGACAACCGGACGCAGGAAGTATCCCAGATCTCCCGCGGTCTGAAACTGCTGGCCAAGGAGCTGCAGGTCCCGATCATCGCGCTCTCCCAGCTCTCCCGCTCGCCGGAGGCGCGCAAAGGGGACCAGCGCAAGCCCCAGCTGGCGGATCTGCGCGACTCCGGGTCGATCGAGCAGGACGCGGACGTCGTCATCTTCCTGTATCGCGAGGAGCTCTACGACCGAGAGACGGAACGCAAGGGCATCGCCGACGTGATCGTGGCGAAGCAGCGCAACGGCCCGACCGGCAACTTTTCCCTCGTGTTTCTCGCCGACCACATGACTTTCGCGAACTACGCCGGGCAATCCGGCGGACAGCAGGACCAGCCGTTCTAGACTCTGCCGCGTGACACGCCCCACGCGCGCCGTCGTCGATTTGAGCGCGATCGCGGACAACTTCCGGCTGCTGCGGGATCGCGCGGGCGGCGCGACCGAGGTCCTCCCGGTCGTGAAGGCGGACGGATACGGCCACGGCGCGGTCCCCGTCGCGCGGCGGCTCGCCGCGGAGGGGGCGCGCCGCTTCGCGGTGGCGCTCCTGGAAGAGGGGCTCGCGCTGCGGCAGGCGGGAATTTCAGAGGAGATCCTTCTCTTGAGCTCCGGGGATCCCGCGGACGCGGCGCTCCTCGCGCGCGAGCGGCTTCTTCCGGCGCTCTGGGACGTCGAGCAGGCGCGCGCTCTGGCGAAAGCGGCCGGCGCGAGCGGCGCCGGTCCCTCGATGCCTCTCCGGGTGCACCTGAAGCTGGACACGGGTATGGGCCGCCTGGGGGTCCGGCCGGCGGAACTTCCGGCGATGATCGACGTTCTCCGGCGGTCGACCGCGCTCTCTCTGGCGGGCACGTTCACCCAGTTCGCGAGCGCGGAGGACCCGGATTCGGAAACCACCGGCCTGCAGGTCCGGGCGTTCGAAGAGGCGCTGTCGGCGCTTCGGGCCGGCGGCCTCGATCCGGGGCTCGTGCACGCGTCGAATTCGGCCGCCGTGCTCGCGTTCCCCACTGCGCGATTCGACGCGGTGCGCCCCGGGATCGCGCTCTACGGAGTCTCCCCGTCGGAACACCTGCGCGATGCGGCGCTCTCGCCGGCTCTGACGCTCGAGACGCGCGTGCTCGCCGTCAAGCGCGTCCCCGCGGGGACCGCGCTCGGCTACGGCGGAACTTTCGTGACGGCCCGGACGACGACCGTCGCCACGCTGCCGATCGGCTATCATGACGGCTTCCGACGCTCCTTATCCGGGCGTTCGTCTGTGCTTTTGCCGGGAGGAAAAGCGCCGATCGTCGGCGCGGTGAGTATGGACCTGACGCTGGCGGACGCGACCGACTGCGGGGCCGAGCCCGGAGACCGGGGTGTTCTGCTCGGACGGGAGGGCGGCGAGGAGATCGGCGCCTGGGACCTCGCCCGCGCCGCGGGAACGATTCCGTACGAGATCCTCTGCGGCATCGGCGCGCGCGTGCCGCGAGCCTATCTCCCGTGAGATTTTTCGAGGCGATCGGGCGAACGGTGCTCCGCGTTCTGGAGGAGTTCGGCCACGTCTTTCAGATGCTCGGGCGCGTCGTCGGGTGGACCTTCCGACCGCCCTACGACGTCGCCGAGCTGTTTCGTCAGATGGTCCGCGTCGGCGTCGACTCGGTCCCGGTGGTCTTCCTGACCACGCTGTTCACGGGCATGGTCATGGCCCTCCAGACGGTCAATGGCTTCGCGCGCTTCCACGCCGAAAGCCTCGTCGGGAGCGTCGTGGCCCTCTCCTTGACGCGCGAGCTGTCGCCGGTCTTGACCGCACTGATGGTGACGGGGCGTGTCGGGAGCTCCATGGCCGCCGAGCTCGGCTCGATGCGCGTGACCGAGCAGATCGACGCCTTGACGGCGCTCGGCACGGAGCCCGTCCAGTACCTGATGGTGCCCCGGGTCGCCGCCTCGATCCTGATGATGCCCCTGCTCGTCATCATGGGCGACGCGGTCGGAATTTACGGCGGTTACCTCGTGGCCGTCCAGCTTCTGGGAGTCAACCCGGTCCGATACGTGGAGAACTCCTTCCAGTTCCTCCACGTCGGGGACGACATCGTCTCGGGACTCATCAAGGCGGCCGTATTCGGGCTGATCTTCTCTCTCATCGCGTGCGTCCGCGGTTATTACACCTCCGGGGGCGCGGAGGGAGTCGGGAAGTCCACGACCCGCGCAGTCGTCAGCGGGAGCCTCTCGATCCTCTTCGCCGACTTCTTTCTGACGAAGCTGTTGTTCTGATGGAGGCCCGCAGACGGGAACCCGTGGGCGAGACCGGAGCGCAGGCGAAGCTGCGCGTCGAAGACCTCCACAAGGCCTTCGACGGAAAGGTGGTCTTGGACGGCCTGAGCTTCTCCGTCAAGGACGGGGAATCCCTCGTGATCGTGGGCCCGTCCGGCACGGGCAAGAGCGTCCTCCTGAAGCACCTGATCGGCCTGATCCGACCGGACTCCGGCCGGGTCTTCGTGGACGGGAAGGACGTCTGGGCGATCTCGGACCGCGAGCGCAACCAGCTTCGAAAGCAGTTCGGGATGTCCTTTCAGGAAGGGGCGCTCTTCGACTCGATGAGCGTCTTCGACAACGTCGCGTTCCCGTTGCGCCGTTCGGGCCGGCCCGCGCGAGAGGTCCGCCAGCGCGTGCGGGAGTGTCTCGACATCGTGCATCTGCCCGACGTCGAAGAAAAACGCCCTTCGGAGCTTTCCGGGGGCATGCGGCGCCGGGTGGGGTTTGCCCGCGCGATCGCCCACGAGCCGGACATCCTCCTGTTCGACGAGCCGAACACCGGGCTCGATCCGATCATGACGGACATCATCGACGAGGTGATCTTGAACATGCGGGAACGAATGGATGTGACGATCGTCACGATCACGCATCACATGCCGAGCGCCCGGAAGATCGGCGACCGCATCGCGCTCCTCTACGGCGGGAAGATCCTCTTCGAGGCGCCGCCGGAGGAGTTTCTCGCCTCGCAGGACCCGGCGGTTCGTCAGTTCGTGGACGGGAGCGCGGAAGGGCCGCTGACTCCCGAGGGACAGGTCACGGGGAAACGGAAATCCTCGGAGGGGGGCGCATGAACTCTGCGGCAAAGGTCGGCGTCTTTTTCGTCATCGTCCTGATTCTGGCCGGAGTCCTCATCTGGCAGATCCAGGGCCTGCGCATCGGAAAGGGGCACGCCCAGCGCATCTCCGTCGAGTTTCCGGACATTGTCGGATTGAACGAGAAATCGACCGTCCGCATCTCGGGTGTGCCCGTCGGCAAGGTGGCGAAGATCCACCTCGGCAAGGGAGGGAAGGGCGCCATCGTCGATCTCGACATCGACAATCCCGACGTCAACCTCCGGCTCGGGGCGTCCGCGACGGTCGCAAACCTCGGGCTCCTGGGAGAGAAATACGTTGAGCTCGTTCCCGGTCCCGTCGGTGCTCACCCGCTTCCGGAGAACTCCACCATCCAGGGCGAGGTCCCCGTTAGCTTCGACGAGATCACGAAGCTCGCCCGGGACATCGAGGTGGACATCAAGGAAATCAGCCACAACCTGAACAAGTCGCTCGGAGGGCCGGAAGGGGAAGAGCGGTTGAAGACGATCGTCGAGAACGTGCGGATCATCTCGGACGACCTCCGCGTGATGATCTCTTCGAACCGCGGAAACGTGGACTCCACGATGGCGAACTTTCGGGAGTTTTCGGGGATGATGACGAAGCTCGTCGAGCGGATCGACCGTCTCGTGGAGTCCAATCAATCGAACGTCACCGGGAGCATCGCGAACATCCGGGAGATCTCCTCGAAGCTCGAGACGACCGCAGACAACCTGAACCAGATCACGGGCCGGATCCAGTCGGGGGAGGGCACGGTCGGAAAGCTCGTCCAGAGCGACGAGACACACAAGAACTTGAACGACGCGCTGCTGGCCGTCAAAGAGGGCGTCGGAGGGATCAACAAGGCGCTCGGGAGCGTGGGCAAGATCAAGCTCGATCTCGGTCTCCGATCGGAGTACCTCACGGGCCAGAGCTCCGCGAAGGGGTACGTCACGCTCGACGTGAACAAGGAGAACTCACCGCAGTTCTACGAGCTCGAGCTCTCGACCCAGCCCCTCGGCCGCCGCGTGAGCACGATCACGCAGGAGACGAGGACGTTTCCCGATGGCCACCGGGAAGTTACGACGATCGACAGCCAGCAGTTCAAGGATGAGCTCGCGATCACCGCGCTCTTCGGTTACCGTTTGGGCAACTGGGCGGGCCGTGCCGGCATCATCGAGTCGCGCGGAGGCGCGGCGATCGACTACCGCTCCTTGAAGGATCGCCTCCGCTTTTCCGCGGAGCTTTTCGATTTCTCCCGTCCCGACTACTCCGCGCACGGGAAGCTCACCGCGCGGTTTTACTTCTCTCCGTCGATATTCGTGACGGGAGGCTGGGACGACTTCTTGAACCGGTCGCGCAAGGCGGACTCGCTCTTCCTGGGCGCCGGAATCCGCTGGAGCGACGATGACATCAAGTATCTGCTGGGCTCCATACCCAGGCCCTGATGTAGTCATCGGTTATCAGTTGTCAGTCGTCAGTTGTTGGCCGCTTCCCGGATAGGATCGCGGACGTGTCCAGGCGAAAGGGCGTAACCACCGTCTTCGCGTGCCAGTCCTGCGGCGCGGTCGCCCCCAAGTGGCTCGGCCGCTGCCCGGACTGCGGAGAGTGGAACAGCTACGTCGAGGAGGTCCGCGGCGAACCTCCGGAGGCGCCCGCGGCCTCCGGCTCGGCGCCGATCTCGGCCGTCTCGGTGCAGCCCGAGCCGCGGATCTCGACCGCGCTGGCCGGCCTCGACCGCGTGCTCGGGGGCGGGATCGTTCCCGGTTCTGTCGTGCTGTTTGGCGGGGAGCCGGGAATCGGCAAGTCCACGCTCCTTCTGCAGGCCGCGCGCGGCATCGCCCGGGCAGCGGGCGAAGTCCTGTACGTCTCGGGGGAGGAATCCGCCTCCCAGGTCCGCCTGCGCGGCGAGAGGATCGGCATTCGGGAGGAGCGGCTGCTCGTCCTCGCCGAGACCGACGTCACGCGAGTGATCGGGGAGTGCGAGGCGCGGCCCCCGGCCGTCGTCGTCGTGGACTCGATCCAGGCGATCCGCGACCCCGCGCTCTCCTCCGCGCCGGGAACCGTTTCGCAGGTCCGCGAATGCGCGGGGTCGCTGCTCGACTGGGCGAAGAGACGGACCGTGCCGGTCCTCTTGATCGGGCACGTCACGAAAGACGGCAGTCTGGCGGGCCCGAAATCCCTCGAGCATCTGGTGGATGCGGTCGTGACGATCGAAGGGGAGCGCGGTTCTTCCCGCCGGATCGTCCGCGCGACGAAAAACCGGTTCGGACCCGTCGAGGAGCTCGCGCTCTTTGACATGACCGGCTCCGGCCTGGCCGAGATCGCCAACGCATCCGCGGCGCTTCTGGCGGAGCGGCGAGCGGGCATACCCGGGAGCGCGGTCACGGCGGCGAGGGAGGGCTCCCGGTCCGTGCTCGTCGAGATCCAGGCGCTCGTCGGGCCTCCCACCTCCGGTTCGCCGCGCCGCGTCGCCCTCGGCGTCGATCCCGGGCGCCTCGCGCTCCTGCTCGCGGTGCTCGAGGGCGCCGGCGTGTCGCTTTCGACGCGCGAAGTGTTCGCCTCGTGCGCGGGAGGACTCGAGGTCGGGGAGCCGGCCTGCGATCTGGCGATCGTCGCCGCGCTCCTCTCTTCGGTGCGCAATCTCCCGATCCCCGGCGGGGCCGTCGTCTTCGGAGAGATCGGCCTCCTGGGAGAGATCCGGACGGTCCCGGCGGGCGCGTCGCGCCTGCGGGAGGCGGCGGCGCTCGGCTTCACCGCGGCGTTTCTTCCGGCGGGCAATGCGGCCGACGCGGCCGGGTTTCCGGAGATCGACGCGCGACCCGTCTCCCGGGTTGCCGACTTCGTCCGGGAGATCTGGGGCCGGGGATGAGCCCGCGCCGCCGGGGCCGGCGCGCGGAAACGGAGCTCCCTCTTCGAGACTAGTTCTTCTCGAGAACGAGGGCGAGCCGGAGCGGTGCCGGGCCGAGCGAGTCGGCCGGATACGGAGTCACGAGGGTGACCTGCAGCGACCGGGTCGGAGCGATGTTCAAGGCCTCGGGGGAAAGCACGCGGCGCTCGGCGACCCTGTAGGTGCGGACCCCGAAGAGCGTGCGCATCGTGACGATCTCGCCGAGCCGGAGCTCCGAGACCGCCGCCGCGGCGCTGTCGCGCGGCAAAGCGAGGACCGAGTGATTCTTCCCGCCCTCTTCGCCCGGGAGCGCGGTGCCCGGAATGTGTCCGGCCCCGCGAGCCAGCGTCGGCGAGCCGATGCCTTCATAGATCGGGGCTTCGAGAGACAGCCGGGGAACGGAGAGCCACGCGACGACGTCTCCCTCGGCGGGCTGCGCGAGCGGGATCGCCTGAAGACGGGGTTCCGCGGTCGTGCGGAATCCCTGGGCCACGGGAGCGGCGGCGAGGAGACCGAGGGCGATGCCGACCGCGGCGAGGACCTGAGCGGCGCGATGGAAATAGGGGCGGTGAGTTTTCATGGTGTGAGGTAACGCCCGGCCCCGCGGAGCGAAGCCGGGCGGAATCTCATGACGTTACCGGGCCCGCCGGGCGATCCAAAGGCCGCCCGCTACGAGAGCCAGTCCGAGGACAGCGGCGTCCGGAGCGGTCGAGCCGGTCGTCGGCAGCGTGTCGCTTTGCCGTGTCGGCGTCGTGTCGGTCGCGTACGAGCGCACCGGAGCGCTCGGAGGCGGCGGAGCCGGAGCCGAGGTGTCCGACGAATAGGTCGTGGTCTCGGCAGGCGCCGGGGCCGGGGCCACGGTCGAGCTGACGGTTGCTTCCGTGTTGGTCACGTTGACTTCCGCCCGGTCGATGATCTCGTTGGAGATGTTCTTGGCCATCACGACCACCTTGTGGCGTCCCGGCGGGATGCCCTCGATGACCGCGACGTTGCTCTCACCGCCCTTCAAGGTCTGCTTCAAGGTGTTGTCGACGTAGACGTCGAAGAGAGGCATCGGAAAGTTCTTTTCCCCGAACTTCGTGCCCTGCCCGGCGCCGAAGATGGTCGTGTTGTAGTCCACCGCGACGCGGATCGTCGATCCGCTGATCTGCGCGCCCTCGCGGGGCTCGGTGAGCCGCAGCTTGAGCTGATTCTTCGACGGGCCGGCCGTGTTCTGGTCGGCGTTCTGCGCCGCGGCCCACCCGGCCACACACAGGACGCCCGCGAGAGCGAGAGTCGATATCTTCCTCATCGTTATCCTCCTAACGTTAAATACGGACCAAATCCGGCCCGATACCCCATTCGATCCAAAGTGCGTGCCAAGCGAGGCCCCGGCATCCCCTCGGGACGCCCCGAAATGACCTCTCCCGAGGACAATCCAGGCGATCTACGGGCGGAAAAGCGGCTCTGCGGGAGGTTCGAGGGGCTCGGCGAGAGCGGGAAAAAACCGGATTCCCGGAGCGTCCATACGTCCGCGCCGCGAGCGAGGGCCCCCGGGGCGCTCACCTGGGGCGATCTTTCCCCTAAGTGGGGCAAAAAAACCTGATCTCTGGAGGGGACG
>DATNMZ010000542.1:0-5479 GCA_035602095.1 Thermoanaerobaculia bacterium | reverse complement strand
CGCGAGCATCGCGTTCTCCGTCCCGGTGACGGTGACCGTCTCGAAGGGCACGTCGGCGCCGACCAGCCGGCTCGCGCGTGCCTCGACGTAGCCGTGCTCCAGCGAGACTTCGGCCCCGAGCCGCCGAAACGCCTCCAGGTGCAGATCGATGGGCCGCGCGCCGATCGCGCAGCCGCCCGGCAGCGAGACGCGGACGGAGCCGCTCCGCGCGAGCAGCGGCCCCAGGACCAGAACGGAGGCGCGCATCGTCTTCACCAGGTCGTACGGCGCGTCGGCGGAGCCGATCTCGCGCGCCTCGACCGTCGCGGCGCCGGGCTCCGCGGCGAGGAAGACCCCGATGTGCCGGAGGAGCTTCTGCATCGTGAGAATGTCCCGCACGTCGGGAAGGTTGGTCAGCCGGACGGGTTCGGCGCAGAGCAGGGTGGCCGCGAGGCAGGGCAGGGCGGCGTTCTTCGCACCCGCGGTCGCGACCTCACCGACCAGGCGCGTCGGGCCTTCGACCAGGAAGCGGTCCATGAGTCCGGCGATTCTACGCGGAGCGGCGGTGTCCGCCTCTGCCGGCGGGAGCGGGCCGGGACGAGGGATCCTCGGTCACGCGCGGGAGAGTCGCGTGACGCGCGGAATACCGGCGAGGTCGGCCGCGATCCCCTCGAACCTCCAGGCGGGCCGCGCGCGGGCCTCCCGTTCGACCTCTCGGGCCTGTCCGAAGCCGATCTCGAAGAGAAACGGAGCACCCGGGCCAAGCGCCGAGGGCACCGCGTCGAGCAGCTCTCGGATGCAGTCGAGGCCGTCGTCGCCGCCGTAGAGGGCGAGCGCGGGGTCCCCTTCGAGAACCGTGCGGGAAAGCTGCGAGGCCTCCGCGCGGGCGAGGTAGGGAGGGTTCGAGACGACGAGGTCGAAGGAAGCCCCGCGGATCGCGCTGAGCCAGTCGGACGCCGCAAACGCCACGCGGGGGAGCACCGCGTGGGCCACCGCGTTCTCCCGCGCCAGCGCGAGGGCGTCCAAGGAGAGGTCGAGGGCCACGGCGCGGGCGTTGGAGAGCTCCTGGACGAGAGTGATGGCCAGGATGCCGCTGCCGGTTCCGAGATCGAGGACCCGGCGAGCCTGGGGCGCCGCGGTCAGAGCCTGCGAGACGAGCAGCTCCGTCTCGGGCCTCGGAACGAGCCCCCGAGCGTCGACGCGGAAGGGGCGCCCGAAGAAATCCCATTCGCCGACCAGGTGCTGGACGGGGACGCCGCTCAAGCGGAGCGTCCAGAGCTCCTCGAATCTCGCGGCGGCCCGCTCCGGCAGCGTCGCCCGCGGCTCCAGGGCGAGGGGGCTCGAGTGGCCGAGCGAGTGCGCGATCAAGATCCGGGCGTCCCAGAGAGTCGCCTCGGCGGCCGCGAGGCGCGCGGTTTCGGCGGCCCGGTCGAGCGCCTCTTTGATGGTCATGAGGGCGGTCCGACTCCCGTCTCCCGTCTCCCGTCTCCCGTCCCGTCAGGCCTTCGCGAGCTCCGCCTTGAGCTTCTCGGCCTGGAAGTGAGAGCTGAGCGGCTCGACGAGCTCGTCCAAGTTGCCGTCGAGAACCTCCGCCATCCGGTGCGTCGTGAAGCCGATCCGGTGGTCGGTGATCCGGCTCTGCGGGAAGTTGTACGTGCGGACTTTCTCGGAGCGGTCGCCGCTCCCCACCATCTTCTTGCGTTCCGCGGCGATCGCCCCTTCGTGCTTCTCGCGCTCCATCTCGAGGAGGCGCGCCTTCAGCACGCGCATCGCCTTCGCCTTGTTCTTGATCTGGCTGCGCTCGTCCTGACACTGGACGACGACGCCCGTCGGAATGTGCGTCAGCCGCACGGCGGAGTAGGTCGTGTTGACGCCTTGCCCGCCCGGCCCGGACGCGCAGAAGCGGTCCACCCGAATGTCCTTCTCCAACACCTGGATGTCGACGTCGTCCGCCTCCGGCAGCACCGCCACCGTCGCGGCGGAGGTGTGGATCCGGCCGGAGCTCTCGGTCGCCGGCACCCGCTGGACGCGGTGCACGCCCGACTCGTACTTCAGCTTCGAGTACGCTCCGGCGCCCTCGATCAACGCCGTGATCGCCTTCAGCCCGCCGATTCCCGTGTCGTCCCGGTCCACGACCTCGACCTTCCAGCGGCGTCGCTCCGCGTACCTCTCGTACATGCGAAAGAGCTCGCCGGCGAAGAGAGCCGCTTCTTCTCCGCCCGTCCCCGCGCGGATCTCGACGAACACGTTGCGGGAATCGTTGGGGTCGCGCGGGAGCAGCAGGACCTTCAGCTCGCCCTCGACGCGCTCGAGCTCGGCGGTCAAGGCGGCGCGCTCCGCCGACGCCATCTGGTACATCTCGTCGCCGGGCGGCAGGGAATCCGTGAGCTCCCGCGCTCCCTGCAGCTCCCGCGCGATTCGGCTGCGCTCCTCGATCTTCGCGACGATCGGCTCGAATTCCGACAGCTTGCGCTGCGCGTCGCGCACGGCGCGGTGGTCCTGGACGAAGTCGGGGTTCCCGAGCCTCGCCTTGATCTCTTCGTAACGGCGGCGGATGTCTTCGAGCTTCTGAAGCATGGCGGATCTCTGCGGTCAGCGCCGGGGCCGACCGCCTCCAAAGAAATGACCGACGGCTATCGAAGGGCCGAAAAAGGGGAGCGCAGGGCGGGGGGCGCCGTCACGCGTCGAAGGGATCTAACCCGAGGCGGTCTTCTTCTCGTACCGCTTGCGGAAGCGCTCGACGCGCCCGGCCGAGTCGACGAGCTTCTGCTTGCCCGTGAAGAACGGGTGGCAATTGCTGCAGATCTCGAGCCGCAGCTCCTTCTTGGTCGACCTCGTGGTCCAGGCCGCGCCGCAGGCGCAGTGGACGTTCACTTCGTGGTATTCGGGATGCAGATTCTCTTTCATAGGAACCGCGCATTCTATGGCACAGAGCGGCGAGGCGCAAGCGGGCCGGTCGGGAGCTCTCTCGCGGGAAGCGGCAACCTCTTCGAATGCAAGGACCTAGCGAGGCCTGTGTGGCACGTTTCTCCGCCCCTTCAGTTAGAATCCCCGCCAGGTTTCGACGTGTTTTATCTCTATCTCACCGTGCCGGGAATGCCCGCGCAGAAGTTTCTGCTCGACCGGACCGTGACGACGATCGGCCGGTCCTCGATGAACGACCTTCCGATCCCCGACAAGATGCTCTCGAGGCAGCACGCGCGCATCGTGCGCGACGGCAACGGGGGTCTGGCGATCGAAGACATGGGCTCCCGCAACGGCACGTTCGTCAACGGCGAGAAGCTGACGGCCCTTCTCCCGCTGAAGTCCGGAGACCGCATCACGGTGGGCGGGGTGACGCTCAAGGTCGAGTCGGAGTCGACGACCCGGGTGCGGATCGACGAGTTCGCCGGCGAGGACGCTCTCGACAACACGATCTTGAAGGCCTCGGCGGAGCTTCTCCGGAAACCGACGGAAACCGACCCGCGCCTGCCGGCGGAACAGCTCGCGAAGTTGATCGACTCCCTGCGCGTCGTCAACGAGCTCACGATCCAGCTCCTGCGGGACATTTCGGTGGACGAGCTCTTGAAGTTCCTGATGGACAAGGTCTTCGAAACGCTCGCGCCCGACCGGGCCGTGGTCCTCCTGCGCTCTCCCTCCTCGGCCGAGCTCGTTCCGGCGGTTGTCCGCGTCGCCGAGGGAATCTCGGCCGAGGACATCCGGCTCTCCAAGACGCTCGTGGCGTCGGTCGTGGAGAAGAAAAACGGGCTGCTCCTCATGGACACGGCCAACTCCTCCGGCGTCTCGCTCTCCGAGTCGATCCGTCTTTCGGGCATCAAATCGGTCCTCGCGGCGCCTCTCGAAAACGACGGGGAAGTCGTCGGGCTCATCTACGTCGACTGCCGGCTGGGCCACCGCTCTTTCGAGGAGGCCGATCTGCGCCTCTTGACCTCGCTCGCGAACGTGGCCGCGGCCAAGATCCAGAACGCCCGCCTCATGACGGAAGCCGCGGAGAAGCGGCGGATGGATCAGGAGTTCGCGCTCGCCCATGAGATCCAGGAGCGCCTGCTGCCCGACCGGCCGCCGGTCGTCCCCGGTTACGACTTTCACGGCTCGAACGTGCCGTCGCGGCAGGTCTCGGGGGACTATTTCGACTACCGGCCGCGGCCCGACGGCAAGGTGTACGCGGCGATCGCGGACGTCTGCGGCAAAGGCGTCGGTCCCGCCCTGCTCATGGCGTCGCTCCAGGCCTCGTTCCACGCCTGGGCGGACGAGCTCGTTCCGGTTTCGGCGATGACGGGGCGGTTGTCGGAAGCGATCTCGCGCCGGACCGGACCCGACCGCTTCATCACCTTCTTCCTCATGCTTCTGGATCCCGAGACCGGAGACATCGAGTACACCAACGCGGGCCACAACCAGGGTCTCCTGGTGCGCCGGGACACGACGGTCGAGGAGCTTCCGTCGCACGGGCTGCCGCTGGCCCTCTTTCCGGGCCGGCCGTACGGCTCCTCCCGCGTGACTCTCGCCCCGGACGAGCTCCTCTTTCTCTACACGGACGGGATCACAGAAGCCGCGAACCCGGCGGGGGAGGAGTTCGGTCTCGATCGCCTGAAGGCGTTCCTCCGGAAGCAAATCGGGACCGCCCCCGCGGAGGTGGACGCTTCCCTCGCGCGCTGCCTCGAGGAGCACGCGGCGGGCGAGCACTTCGGCGACGACCGCACGCTGCTGATGCTTCGCCGGGTCTCCTAGAGCCCGGGGGATGGCTCCCATGAGCCGCCTCCTCGTCGAGGGTGGGACACTTCTCGGGCTGACGCACCGGGCCGACATCCGCCCCGCAACCGACCTGTACGCCGAAAACGGAACGGTCCGCGGAATCGGATCGGAGGCCGGCCGGCTGGCGTCTCTGCCGGGTGACCCCGTCGAGCGGCTCGAGGCGCGCGGGAAGTGGATCCTGCCCGGATTCGTGCAGGCGCACCTCCATCTCTGCCAGACGCTGCTGCGCAACGGGCCGGCGGGTCTGGAGCTGCTGCCGTGGCTCGAGCGGCACGTGTGGCCCGGCGAGGCGGCGCACGATCCGGAGACGATGACGATCTCCGCGCGGGCCGGTCTCTCCGAATGCCTGGCGGCCGGCGTCACGGCCGTGCTCGACATGGGAACCGTTCGGCATTCCGACTCCCTGTTCGAGGCGGCGGCCCGGTCCGGGATCCGTTACACCGGGGGCAATGCCCTCATGGATGATCCGGAGACGACGCCTCCGAATCTGCGCGCGAGCGCGGAAGACGGTCTCGCGGAAACCGAGCGCCTGCGCGCGGCCTGGCACGGGCGCGAGAGCGGCCGGCTCCGGGTCGCCGTGCAGCCCCGGTTCGCCGTGACCTCGACCCCGGACCTGCTGCGCGGCGCCGCGCTCCTTTCCGCGCAGCAGGACCTCGTGCTGCACACGCATGCGAGCGAAAACCGGCAGGAAGTGGAGCTCGTGCGGAAGCGGACGGGCATGGGAAATCTCGCCTGGCTCGACCGGCTC
>DATNMZ010000541.1:0-5782 GCA_035602095.1 Thermoanaerobaculia bacterium | reverse complement strand
AAGGCATCCGCCACCGCCTCGCCGGTGGGCGGCGCACCCGGAGGCGGCGGGCGGAGGGGCTTCTGATCGCCGGAACCGGCGCGCCGCGCCTCGGTCTTTCTCCGGGCGGCCCGGGAATGCGCCCGGGAGAGGCCGCCGCCGTTCTCGAAGACGCGTCGCGGTCATGACCGAAACGGACGTCATTCGCATCGAAGACCTCGTTCGCGTGTACCAGATGGGCGAGGTGGAGGTCCGGGCGCTCGACGGAGTCACCCTCTCCATCGCCCCCGGCGAGTTCGTCGCCGTCATGGGTCCGTCGGGCTCCGGCAAGAGCACGTTCATGAATATCGTCGGCTGTCTCGATCGCCCGACGGCCGGGCGTTACTCCCTGGACGGCACGGACGTGTCGGGCCTGGATCGCGACGAGCGCGCGGAGATCCGCAACGGCAAGATCGGTTTCGTTTTCCAGGCGTTCAACCTGCTCGCCCGAACTTCGGCGATCGAGAATGTCGAGCTGCCGCTCATCTATTCGTCCAACGGCCACCGGGCGAAGGACCGGGCCGACAAGGCCCGCCATTGCCTGGAGATCGTCGGGCTCGCGGGGCGCGAGAGCCACCTGCCGAGCCAGCTTTCGGGGGGACAGCAGCAACGCGTCGCGATCGCGCGGGCCCTGATCAACGATCCGAAGCTGATGCTCGCAGACGAGCCCACGGGAAATCTCGATACGAAGACGTCGGGAGAAGTCATGGCGGTCTTCCAGGAGTTGAACGAGCGGGGCAAGACGGTCGTCCTGATCACCCACGAGCAGGACATCTCGGAGTACGCCCGAAGAGTGGTGGTTTTCCGCGACGGCAAGCTCGTCGAAGATCATCCCGTCACGAAGCGGCGGACCGCCGCGAGAGGCTGAGCCCCGATGCTCAAGTTTCTGACGATTCTGAAGGTCGGCATGAAGGCGATCGCCCGCAACAAGCTGCGGTCCACCCTGACCGCGCTCGGGATCATCATCGGGGTGGCGTGCGTCATCGCGATGATCGCGGTCGGTGGCGGCGCCCAGGCCGCCGTGCAAGCCCAGATCTCCTCCCTCGGAACGAACTTTCTTATGGTTTTTCCCGGCACGTCGACGCAGTCGGGAGCGCGGATCTTCTCGGGACAGTCGACGCTCACCGAAGACGACGTGGCGGCCGTCCGAGCGGAATGTCCCTCCGTGGCCTATGTGTCGCCGATGTCCCGCTCCTCGGGCCAGGTCGTCTACGGCAACCTGAACTGGGGCACCTCCGTCCAGGGCGTCGGGGTCGAGTGGCCGTTCGTGAGGTCGTGGAACGTCGAAAAGGGGAGCTTCTTCGACGACTCCGAGATCCGATCCGCGGCCAAGGTCTGTGTCCTGGGCGCGACCGTCGCGAACGCGCTCTTCGGCGATCAGAATCCGATCGGCCAGATGGTTCGGATCAAGAACTTCCCGTTCAAGGTGATCGGCGTTCTCGAATCCAAGGGCGGAAGCACGATGGGCCAGGACCAGGACGACACGGTGATCGCGCCGTACACGACGGTCATGAAACTCTTGAAGCGCAGCTCGAAGATCGACATGTTCATGGCTTCCGCGACTTCGCGCAACACGGTGGATCAGGCGCAGACGGAGATCGAGGCGCTTCTCCGGCAGCGGCATCGCCTCCAGCCCGGGCAGGATTCGGACTTCATGATCCGGTCGCAGCAGGAGATCGCGCAGACCGCCGACCAGACGTCGCGTCAGATGTCGGCGTTGCTCGCCGCCATCGCCTCGATCTCCCTCCTCGTCGGCGGAATCGGAATCATGAACATCATGCTCGTTTCCGTCACGGAGCGAACCCGCGAGATCGGCATCCGCATGGCGATCGGCGCGAAGGGGCGGGACATCCTGACCCAATTCCTGATCGAGGCCCTGACTCTCTCGATCGCCGGAGGCGCCATCGGGATCGCCCTCGGGATCGCCGCCTCTCGCTTTCTCGCCTGGAAGCAGCAGTGGCCGATCGTCCTGTCCCCGCAGGCCATCCTGCTCGCCTTCGGTTTCTCCGCGGCGATCGGAATCTTCTTCGGGTTCTATCCCGCGAGGAAAGCGTCGCGGCTCGACCCCATCGACGCGCTGCGGTATGAGTGAATAGCTTTCAGCTGTCAGCTCTCAGCCCTCAGGTCTAACCCCGGCGAGCGCTCGCCGTCCTCGTTCGAATCCCGCTGGAAACCGGTCACCAGTCGAGTCGACGGTCGCCGGCCGATAGCTGACAGCTGACGGCTAACTGCTGACAGCGGACGCCCGAAAACGTACAATGTCCGAACAAAGACGCATGCCCGAAAACCCGGTTGGAGCGCCTTCTCCTCCGAGGACGGCGCTCGCTCGCTTCCGGCGAGCGCTGTCGCCGCGGCGCAACCTCACGGCGCGGCTGCTGTTGGGGTTTTTTCTCGCCTTCTTCATTCCGGGCGCGCTCATCGTGTTCATCCTCGTGCGTCGCTTGACCGAGCTCAAGAACAACTCCATCCAGCAGGTGAGGGCCCTCCGGCGGGCGGAGAGCTCGATGCAGATCCGCCAGGACGCGAGCTTTCGAGCGGAATGGATCGACCGGAGGGCGGCGGTGGCCGAGGAAGCCGCCTGGTCGATCGCCACGGCGGCGAGCGTCGCGCTCGCCTCTCCGAGCGCGGACGGACGAATCCCCTCCCCCTTTCTGGACGCCCACGGGCATGTCTGGAACCCCAAGCCGGTGGGCGACACGGTCGCCATCATCGATCTGCACCGGCGCGACCCGAAGGCACTGCGGGACTATGTGCGCACCGGCGTCCTGGCTCCGCTGTTGCGGGGCGCCCGGGACCGGGGCCCCACGATCCGGAGCGTGGGCGTGTGGACGCGCTCCGGAGTGTCCCGGACGAGCCCTTGGTTCGACATTCACGACCCTCCTCTCGAATCGAAGGGCGCGCTCGACCACTTCGACTCGATTACACGGTTCCCCGATCGGCGCCCCGCCGGCGGCGACACGGCGCTCTGGTTCTCGGGCCGCGGCGGGCCTCGCGCCGCTCCCGACAACCGCCTCGTCCGCCTCGTCGTGCCCGTCCGAGACGACGCCGGCGCTCTCATCGCGGCGATCGCGATGGACATCGACGTACGCCGGTATGCCGTCGAAGCGCTCGCGCCCGGCGACGCCCCCGGAGACGTCTGGTTCGTGCTCGATCCCGATGGCGAGCTCGTCTCCATGTCCGGCGTCGGCGCGCAGCGGCTCGGGTGGACCGTTTCTTCGGGAGAGCCGCTCGGCGCGTCGGCCGACCCGGAGCGCCGGAGACTCGCGAGCGCGATTCTCTCGGCTCCGCAGTCGATCGGAGACTACCGCTTCGGACGCGCGGTCTCTCGTCTTGCGTCCGCGCGGGTTCGAACAACGGGCTGGGTGTTCGTCGAGGGGCTGTCCGGCGCCGCGCTGGCGAAGATCGCTTCGGCGGCAGAGGAGGAGGTCCAGCCGAAGTCCTACTCGGACCTTCAGCGCTACGTGCTCTTCGTCTTCCTGTACCTCGTGTTCGCGGTTCTCGCTGTCGTCGTGCTCGTCTCGCGGCGGATCTCGGCGCCCATTCTTTCTCTCGTGCAGGCGGCGGAAGAGATCGGCCGGGGGCGCGCGGTCGAGGTGACGGGCGGCGGGTCGGCGGACGAGCTCGGCCGGCTGGCGGCGGCCATCGGCCGGATGGGCCGCCGCGTCGAGAGGCGGGTCGAGACGCTCCGGCGTCTCCACTCCCTGTTCCGCGCCTCCTACCAGACCACCGACCTGCGCGAAGTCATCTCGCGCGCGTGCGAGGCGATCGCCGCCTTCACGAGAGCCGAGCGCGTCTGGTTCTACCTCTACGATCCGGACACGAACCGGCTCGAGGCCGCCTGGCCCGGCTGGAACGTGAGTGAAGAGGCTGCGGCGGAGATGAAGCTGTCCGCGGAAACGCCATCCATCGCCGCGATGGTCTTGAACAGCGGCGAGCCTTACGTGACGAACGATCTCGAGCACGATCCCTACGTGAACCGGCGCCTCCAGGCGATCGTGCAAGCGGAGAACGCCATCTTTTGCCCTTTGAAGGCGGAGGACCGGACGCTCGGAGTCGCGGTCGCCACGAACCGCCCCGGCGGGTTCGGCCACGAGGAGGTCGATGCGCTCACTTCGTTCGCGGACGCGGCGTCGCTCCTGATCAAGAACGCGAGGCTCTACACGACTCTGACCGGGACCGTCGAGGAGCTCCGCCGGGCGAGCCGCTTGAAGGACCACTTCCTGCAGAACGTCAATCACGAGCTGCGAACGCCGCTGACTTCCATCGTCGGCTGGACCGACCTGCTCGAAGAGGGGGACGTGGACGAGCCCACTCTGAGACGAGGCTTGAAGCAGGTCCGCCAGTCGGCTCGCGTGCTCCTGGCCTTGATCGACGACCTCCTCGATCTCGCCCGGATGGGCCGCGGCACGCTCTCGCTCGATTTGAAGCCCGCCTCCCTGACCGACATCGCTCAACGGTCCATCGAGACCGTGCGCCTCATGGCGGAGGCGCGGGGGGTCGTCCTCATCCTGGCGCCCGTGCCGGACGCCTTGCCGTTCGTGCGCGTCGACGCGCTCCGCCTCCAGCAGGTCCTCTGGAACCTCCTCGCCAACGCGATCAAGTTCACGCCGAGGCACGGCCGGGTAGTGGTGCGGATCGACCGAGAGCCGGAGCGGTACCTGATCAGCGTGGAGGACGACGGCGTCGGGATCCCCGAGAGCGACCTGCCGCACATCTTCGAGCGTTTCCGGCAGGTGGACGGTTCGCCCACCCGCCGCCACCCGGGCATGGGCATCGGCCTGGCGCTCGCCCGCTCCTTGGTCGAGCTGCACGGGGGCGCGATCTGGGCCGAAAGCACCGTCGGGAGCGGCAGCCGGTTCACCTTCTCGCTTCCGATCGCCGCCGTGGACCGCAGGACGGGCGCTGGAATGGGCGCCGCTCCGAAGCTGGAGGAGGCGGAGGAAGAGAGCGGGGATCGGGTAGAAAACTGAAAGCTGAAGGTCGAATGCCGGCGGGACGGGCTCGGTCTCGGAGAGGCTAGGCCGTTGCGGCCGGCAGACCGGTTCCCTTCAACAGGTCCTTCACGACGCGCGCCGTCTCCTCCTTGCCGGGTACGCAGAGGTTCGGGTCCTTCTCCGACCCGTCGGCGATGGCGGCGGCATAGCCTTCGCAGTCGTATCCGCAGGCCGTGCAATCGGTCTGCGCCATCGCCGCGTAGAGCTTGAGCTTCAGGTCGCCGTCCTTCGCCATCTCCATCCGTTTGGGGAGCGGGATGGTCTCATCGTGGAACGCGGGAGCTTCCTTCTTGACCTTCGGCGCCGCGACGACGTCGTCATCCGGCCGCCCCGTGTCGACCCACTGTCCGAAGGAGAGGCAGGTCGGGCAGACGAAGGTGTAGTCCCAGCCGACGGGCAGGAACTTGGCGGGGGTGCGATAGACGACGAGCGGAGTGAAATCCTGGGGGCAGGAGGGGGACTCGCGCTCCTGGGCGTCGAGAGCCATCGTCTTCAAATGGGGCCGCGAGAACTCGATCTGCCTCGGCCTCTGGTCGAAGCGGAACATCTCCCCCTTCGGGCAGACCATCACGACCTGGGGCTTGTATACGCGCTCGACGAAAAACGTCCGCATCGGCAGGCCGTGCTTCGGGCAGGGCGCCGGAGCGTCCTTCCAGAAGGAGGAGACGAGCCGGGACTTCTCGGTGAGCGAAATCTGCACGGGGAGAAAGTATAAAGGAGTCGTCCGTGGTCGGCCATCCGTTCTCAGTCGTTCCAACTGACAACTGACA
>DATNMZ010000540.1:0-2306 GCA_035602095.1 Thermoanaerobaculia bacterium | reverse complement strand
TCGTTCTTCCTCTTCCGCGCGTTCGAGCGGTCCCGGATGCGCGAGGAGAGTCGCGCCCTGGCGGCGCGGGTGCGAAGCGTCGTAACCGAGCTCGAGAGCGCCGACGAACACGACTTGAGCGAGGAGCTCGGTAGAATTCTATCGTCGGTCGAGCGCGAGAACGCCATCCACCCGCGCGGGTTGGGTGTTTCGATCCAGGAGAAGGATCGGGTGCTGCTCAGAGCCGGCTTCATTCCGGGCGACGCCCGGTTTCCTCCACCCGCGGGCAACCCTTCCACGACGGCGGTTCCCGTGGCGCGGCGCGACCCGGACGGCGAGCACACCTATCTGTTGACGAGCGCGGAGGTGAACCGCGCCAACCACCGCTATGTGATCCACGTCGCCGTGGACGAGACGGCGGACCAGGAGGCGCTCGACGATTTCCGAATGAACACGTACAGCGCCCTCGCCATCGGAACGGTGCTGGCTGCGTTGGCGGGCGCGCTCGTGGCTCGGCGGGCCATGCGGCCTCTGGCGCGGATCACCGCGGCCACTCAGAGCGTGGATGTTGGACGCCTCGAACACCGGCTCGACGACGAGACATGGCCTGCCGAGCTCCAGGCTCTCGCGACGGAATTCGGGCGCATGCAGACTCGGTTGAGGGAGTCGTTTCAGCGTCTGGCGGCGTTCTCCGATGACCTGGCTCACGAGCTCCGGACGCCGGTGAACAATCTCATGGGGGCGGCGGAAGTCGCCCTGGGGCAGCCTCGCTCGGGCGACGAGTACCGCGAGACTCTCGGCTCGATCCTCGAGGAGACGCAACGGCTGCGGCGGATGATCGACGAGCTTCTCTTCCTGGCCCGGGCGGAACATCCGGAACGCTCGCTCGAACGCGCCGCCCTCGACGCTCGGGAGGACGCGGCCGCGATTGCGGAGTTCTTTTCCGGTGTCGCGGAGGAAAAGAAGATCGCGCTCTCCGTCGAGGGCGGCGGGACGGTCCTCGCCGACCGTTCTCTCTTTCGGCGCGCGCTCTCCAATCTCGTCGGGAACGCTCTGCAATACACGCCTCCCGGCGGGAGCGTTCGCATCGTGATCCGTCCGTCCGAGGTGGACACGCGAATCGAAGTCCACGACACCGGGGCCGGAATCGAGAGCCGGCATCTCGGTCACCTGTTCGATCGGTTCTACCGAGTGGACGAGGCGCGGTCCGGACACACCGAGGGAACCGGTCTCGGTCTCTCGATCGTGCGCTCGATCGCGGCGCTCCACGGGGGAACGGTGGAGGTCGAGAGCAAGCCCGGGCGCGGGTCGATCTTCACCTTGAGGTTCCCCGCGGCCCCCGCTCCTCCCGCGCCGGTCGGCCAGCGGCGAACATGACGAACATGTAATCCGCCGGTCAGGCTTCTGTCACCGTCCGATCTCTATCTTCTCCTTGCATGGCTGGAAAGCCATCGAAACAAGGCCGAAGGGCCATTGAAAGGAGAACAGGATCATGACGATGAAGAAGAAGACAGTCGCCGCCTGGACGCTCGCGGCGATCCTGGCCACCACGTTCACCGCCCGCATGTCCGCGCAGCATCGCAAGGGCGAGGCGGAGCCTCAGTACCATTCCAGCATCCAGGTCCCCCGAGGGGTGAAGAAGGAGGCCGAGCTCCAGAAGCTGGCCAAAATCACCCGCGAGCAGGCGGTCCAGATCGCTCAGGGCGCTGCAGCGGGCACCGTGGTCGAGAGCGACCTCGAGAACGAGAATCAGAATCTCGTCTATACCGTGGAAGTGAGCAACGCCGGCTCGACCTCGGAAGTGATCATCGACGCCGGCAACGGCAAGGTCCTCGGCGTCCAGCCCGACGGGGACGACGAGTCGGGTGACAGGGACAGGGACGGCGACAACGACAAGGACGACGAAAGCGACAGCGACTGAAGACGTATCGAAATCTCGCGAGCAGCCGGGGCAAAGGCGCTCCGGCTGCTCGTCTAAAGGAGACTCAAAATGAAACGGATTACTGGTCTCGCTTTGATGTTTCTCGTGGCGATTGCCGCGACGGTATCCGCCACTCCCCGGACTTGCACCATTCATCCGAAGCCGGGGGCCACCAGCGAAGAGCTCGCAGCCATGGCAAAAGTCACCCGGCCCGATGCGCAAAGGTCGGCTCTGGCCACCTTGAAAGACCCGTCGAAAGCCACCGTGAAAGACGCCGAACTGGAGGCCGAGGGCGGTTGCCTGGTCTACTCTTTCGACATCGAGGTCGCCGGAAAGACGGGAGTCCAGGAGGTTCAGATCGACGCCGGCGACGGCAAGGTCCTCTCGAGCAAGCACGAGACCCCGA
>DATNMZ010000539.1:0-9274 GCA_035602095.1 Thermoanaerobaculia bacterium | reverse complement strand
ACGCGCGACCCGCTCGCCGACGTGAAGAACGTGCGGTCGATCTCCGCCGTCTACAAGGCGGGCGTCCGCGTCGACAAGAACCCTCGATGAGGAAAAGCCGTCCTCCAGGTCGTATCGGCCGGATGGAACCCACGGCCGATCACCCGATCACCCGATCACCCGATCACCCGATTCCCTTTGATCCGCTGCTGCGCTTCCGGCCCGAGTTCCCGATCCTGGCGCGCTCGACGTATCTGATCTCCAACTCACTCGGCGCGATGCCGCGCGGCGCCGCCTCCGCGCTGGCGGAATACGCGGAGACCTGGGCGACGCGCGGCGTGCGGGCGTGGGCGGACTCCTGGTGGGAGATGTCCGTATCGATCGGAGACGAGATCGCGCCACTCCTCGACGCCCCCTCGGGCAGCGTCTCAATGCTGCCGAACGTCACGATCGCATCCGCCGTGCTGCTCTCCAGTCTCCGCTACGAGCCGCCGCGCAACCGGATCGTCCTCGCAGACGGCGAGTTCCCCTCGCTCCGATACGTCTACGACTCGCTCGCGACCCGGCTCGGCGCCGAGGTCGTCACGGTGCCGTCGCCGGGCGGCGACGGTCTTGCCGCCGACGAGCAGCGAATCGCCGACGCCATCGACGAGCGGACGATCCTCGTGGCGGTCTCCCACGTCCTGTTCAAGAGCGCTTTCGTCGTCGACGTCGCGGCCATCGCGGAGAAGTGCCGCCGCGTCGGCGCACTCCTCGCCGTGGACGCCTATCAGTCCGTCGGGACGCTGCCGGTCTCCGTTGGAGCGCTCGGATGCGATGCGCTCGTCGGAGGCGTGCTGAAGTGGCTCTGCGGCGGTCCCGGCGGCGCATTCCTCTACGTGCGCCCCGATCTGCGCGCACGTCTTTCCCCGGCCCTGACGGGCTGGATGGCGCACCCTTCTCCCTTCGATTTCGAGCCTCCGCCGGTCCGCTTGCGCGAGGACGCCTTCCGGTTCCTTCTCGGGACCCCGGCCATCCCGGCGCTCTACGCGGCACGGGAGGGTCCGCGGCTCGTGCGCGCCGCCGGGGCGCAGTCCATCCGGGAGAAATCGCTCCGGCAGACCGGGCGGCTCCTCGAGCTCTCCGACGCCCGCGGCCTCCGGTCCGCCACGCCGCGGGATCCCGCTCGGCGCGGCGGCACGGCGGCCGTCGATTTCGAGAACGCGCTGGAGGTTTCCCGCGAGCTGAACGCGCGCGACGTCGTCGTGGACTACCGCCCGGGAGTCGGCATCCGCCTCTCGCCGCACTTCTACACGGAGGACGCGGAACTCGACCGCGCGTTTGCCGCGATCGACGAGATCCGCGAGAGCGGCGCATGGCGGCGCTGGCGGGAACACCCGGCGCTCGTGACGTGACCCGGGCTGCTGCGCTCCGCCGCGCTGCCCCCTGGACGGCACTCTCGATCGCCTCGGTCGTGCTCTTCGCCGTCTCGCGCGGCAAGTGGTCCGATGCGCTCATCGACTCCGGGCGCGAGTGGATCGTTCCCGACGCGCTCGCCCGAGGAGAGCTCCTCTACCGGGACGTGGTCTACTGGTTCGGGCCCTTCACGCCGTACTTCCACTCCCTGTTCTTCCGAGCACTGGGATCGAGCTTTCGGTCACTCGTCGTTGCCGGCATCGTCGGCGCAGCGGGAGTGCTCGGCTGCCTTCATTTCGCCCTTCGCCAGGTGACGGGGCGCCGAGAAGCGTGGGGCTGGACGATCCTCGCCGTCCCGCTGCTCGTCTTCATGCCGAACGCCGGAGGAGCGATTCTCGGGATGGGCTACAGAATGTGGCACGCGGCCGGGTTTTCGCTCCTCGCTCTGGCGCTCGCGTCCCGCCCGCGGATCTCGCCCGAGAGGGGTCTGTTCCTGGTCGCCGGATCTCTCGCGGGAGCCGCCGGGCTGTGCCGGACGGAGTGGGGCGTTGCGGCGGCCGCCGCTCTGGTGCTCGTCGTGACACGGCGCTTCCGGGGCACCCGGGATCTTCGGCCCGCCCTGGGCTGGATCGCCGCGGGCTTTCTCGCCGTGGAAATTACCGGACTCGGGATCCTGGCGATCCTCGCCGGTCCCGCTCGGGTTTTGCGAGACGCGCCGGTCCTGCTCTTCAATCTCCCCCCGGAGACTCTCCGCCGGCCGGGCGGGCTCGGCGCCGCGGGCTGGCTTCGCGGGTCCGCCCAGATGCTCTACGGCACGCTCGCTCTGCTCGGGGCCTTCCTCGCGCTCGAGCTTCTCGCGGCTTCGCGCCGGGACCCGGCGCGGGTTCCATCCGCTCTTCGACGGCTCGGCCTCGTCTTGCTGCTCCTCGGAGTCTGTTTCGGCGTCGGAGGTCTCCCGTCGAGCGCCATTTTTTCAGGAGCTCCGCTCTTGTGCGCGCTCTCCGTTTGGGCCGGGCTCCGCACGCCGCATCAGCCTCTCGGTGCGGCTCTCGCGGGGTTCGGAGCGATGGGCTTTCTCGCGTCACACCGGCGCTTCTTCTTCCTGACCGACGGCCCCTACGTCGCGCCGCCGCTGCTGTTCGCACTCGTCTGCGCCGCTGGCTGCGTCGCGCTCGCGGCCAGGAGCCGGCCGGCCCCGGTTCGGGAAGGCCTTTCGCCGCTCCTGCTGACCGCGTTCTCCGTTTTCGGCGCGGCCATATTCATCGGCCGCTGCTTCGCTTACTCAGCCGACGATCGCGTCCCGGTTCCCGGGACGGAAGGGATGCTCTCCGCGAGCCCGCAGGTCGTGCGCCGGATCGTCGAGGTGACGGCGAGATTGCGGAGCGAGACTCCGCCCGGAGCGGGCGTCGTTGTTTTTCCGGAAGGGGAGATCCTGAACTATCTTTCCGGACGATCGAACCCGATCCGTCACAAGCTCTATCTGCCGGGCTATGTGAATTCTTTCAACGAGGCGGCGATCGTCGAAGAACTGTCGCGCGCGAGCCCCGGCGCTCTGGTAATCTGGCCGCGACCCGTCGGCGAGTATGGAAACGGCTTTTTCGGCAGGGACTACGCGCGCTCCCTGCAAAGCTGGATCGACGCAAACTATCGGCCGGAGCCGAACATCGGTCGGCACGGGCCCCAGCTGCTCTGGCGCGCTCGCCGGGACTGATCGCCGGGGGAACACCCGGTCAGACGAGGGAGGCTCCGTCGTGGCGCATCCGCAGAATCGTCGGGGCGAATGCGGCCCGCCCCGCCCAAAAAAAGGGGAATGACGGGCGCGCGCCCCGGGCGGACGGGGTTCGACCCGGCATCGGAGGATGCCGGGCCGGTCGAGATTTCCATCGTGATGCCCTGCCTGAACGAGGCCGACACGATTGCCGTCTGTCTCGAGAAGGCATTCACGACGCTTCGCTCCAACGGCATTGCGGGCGAAGTCGTGGTCGCCGACAACGGGAGCACGGACGGCTCTGCCGAGATCGCCGAGAAGATGGGAGCCCGGGTGGTCCGCGTCCTCGAAAAGGGATATGGATGCGCGCTCATGGGCGGAATCGCCGCCGCGCGGGGGCGCTACGTCGTGATGGGGGACGCGGACGACAGCTATGATTTCCGCGAGATCCCGCGCTTCCTGGCGAAGCTCCGAGAGGGTTACGAGCTCGTCCAGGGTTGCCGCCTCGAAGGAGGCGGCGGGACGGTCCTGCCCGGCGCGATGCCTTTTCTTCATCGCTGGTTCGGAAATCCGTTCTTCTCCCTCCTCGCCCGTCGCTGGTTCGGGGCGCCGATCCACGACGTCTACTGCGGCCTTCGGGGGTTCACGAAAGAGCTCTACGAGCGGCTCGACCAGCGATGCACCGGCATGGAGTTCGCGACGGAAATGATCATCAAAGCGAGCCTCGGAGGGGCGCGCATGCTGGACGTTCCCGTGACGCTGCACCCCGATGGACGGCGGGTTCATGCCCCGCACCTGAGAACGTTCCGCGACGGCTGGCGGACTCTCCGCTTTTTTCTCCTGTTCAGCCCGCGCTGGCTCTTTCTGGTCCCCGGCGGCGTCCTGATCGCGCTCGGACTCGCGGGCTACGCGCTGGCGCTTCCGGGAATGCGCATCCAGGGGGTGACTCTCGACGCGCACACCCTTCTCTTCGCGAGTCTCGCGTTGATCTGCGGGTACCAGTCGATCATCTTCGCGGTGTTCACGAAGATTTTCGCCATTCGCGAACGTCTCCTCCCTCCCGACCCGCGTTTGATGCGGCTCTTCAAACACGTTGACCTCGAGACCGGCCTGCTCGCCGGAGTGGCGACGATGTTCGTTGGCCTGTGCCTGCTCGCGGGAGCGGTCAACCAGTGGCGCCTCGCCCGCTTCGGGCCGCTCGAGTACGCGCAGACGATGCGATGGGTCATTCCGGGCGTGACGCTGACGACCCTCGGGTTTCAGACGATCCTCTCGAGTTTTTTCATGAGCGTGCTGGGGATGGCGCGTCGGTGAAGGCCCTCGAGCATCTTCATCAGAACTACGTCCTCGGCCGTCGCGTGAGCATCCTGGCAGCACACCTTGCCCGACTGGTTCCTCGAGGCGCCAGCGTTCTCGACGTCGGCTCCGGCGATGGCCTCCTGGCCCAAGAGCTCCTTCGACGGAGGCCGGACACGACGATCCGAGGCGTGGACGTGCAGGTTCGCGAGACCGCCGCGATCCCGGTGACAACCTACGACGGCCGCACCCTGCCGTTCGAGGCTGCCGCCTTCGACTCTCTGATCCTCGTCGACGTCCTTCACCACGCCGCAGACCCCGCTCTCCTGCTTCGGGAAGCGGCGCGCGTCGCGCGCGGATCCATTCTGATCAAGGACCACACGTCGGATCGGTTTCTCGCCGTCCCGACGCTCCGCCTGATGGACCGGGTCGGCAACGCCCGGCACGGGGTGGCCCTTCCTCACCACTACTGGCGCCGCCAGACCTGGCTCGAGCACTTCGCGGCGCTGGGGCTGGAGGTCAACTCCTGGGAAAACGATCTCGGGCTCTTCCCCGGCCCGGCGAGGTGGCTCTTTGGCGGCTCGCTCCACTTTCTCGCCGGGGTTTCTCCGAAATGAGGTCCGCCCCGGTGACTCGACCCGTGCCCGCCGCGCCGGATGCGAGCGCGAGTCCCTGGGAGGCCGCTTACCTGCGCTTCGAAACTCCCGAGCGGGAGACCCGGAAGTTCGTCCGCCGGCTCCAGAGCCTCGGCGCCGCCCTGTGGCCGCGAGACGCGGGGGTGCTCGAGCTCTTCTGCGGTCGCGGAAACGGCCTCCGAGCGCTCGCCGAGCTCGGATTCTCGCGCGCTCTCGGAGTGGACCTTTCGGCGGCGCTCGTCGGAAGCTCCGGGAGACGAGGCGACCTCCTCGTCGGGGACTGCCGTGCTCTGCCTTTCGCGGATGAATCTCGGGACGTCGCGATCGTGCAGGGAGGATTGCACCACCTGTTGGAGCTGCCCGAAGACCTCGAACGGACCGTCCGCGAGGTCCGCCGCGTGCTCCGCGCGGGCGGCCGGCTCGTCGTCGTCGAGCCCTGGAGAACGCCGTTTCTTCGCCTGGTGCACGGCCTCGTCGCGAACCGGTTCGCCCGGAAGCTGTCGCGGCGGCTCGACGCTCTTGGCTCGATGATCGAGCTCGAGGGCGAGACGTACGAGAACTGGCTCGGCCAGCCTGCCCCGATTCTCGCCGCGCTCCGCGCCTCGTTCGAGGCCGAGATCTGCCGGGTCCGGTGGGGGAAGCTCCTCTTCGTCGGGCGGAAGGCATGAGCGCGCGCGCCGCTCCGCGCCCGCGGACCTGATGGCCGCGCTCCCGATCGGGCTGACCATCGCCTTCGCGCTCCTGCTCGAAAGGACCGCCGCGGAGCGGAAGCTCTCCGGGACGCGGGTGCGCGCCCTCGCGGCGGGGGCGACCGTCGTTTTCGCCAGCCTGGTCGTTCTCGCGACCCGTGTGGCCCTCGGCACGTGGGACTTTCTTCCGCTCGCGGCCGCCTGCTTCTTCTGGCTTCTGCCCGCCGGCAAGACGGACCCCGGGAACGGAGCCTCCTCACTGCTTGCGAAGGGATTCACTGCGCCGCTTCTCGCAGGAGCGGTGACGGCGGTCTCGGTCCTCTGGATCTGGGGAGGTCTTCGGGCTGTTCCGGTCTATCACGACGAGGCCGCCTACATCCTGCAGGCAAGGATCTTCGCGACGGGCCACTGGACGGCCCCGGGCCGCCCTCTGCCGGAATTCTTCGAGCAAACGCACGTCTTCGTGACCCCGGTGCTCGCGGCGAAGTACCCTCCCGGGCACTCGCTGGCGCTCGTGCCGGGTGTCTGGCTCGGCCTGCCTGGTCTCGTTCCCGTGCTCTTGAACGGACTGGCCGGCGCGCTCGTTTTCCTCCTTGCCCGGCGCGTCGCGGGAGCGCGCCTCGCTCTCCTCACCTGGTTGATCTGGGTCACCGCGCCGGGAGCCCTCGCCTTCCGCGCCTCCTATCTGTCGCAGTCCACGTCCACGGCGCTGTGGCTGCTCGGCTGGTGGCTTCTTCTGCGCTGGCGAGAGACGGGGGCTGCCAGACATTTGATCGCGCTCGCCGTCTGCGCCGGCGGGTTGTTCCTGACCCGGCCGCTGACGATGGTCGCATTCTCGATCCCCGTCGGGGTCGTGGTCGTCACAGATGTGGTCCGGCGACGCGCCTGGCGGGCCTTCGCGCTCGCGGTCGCCGCCGGCGCCGCTCTGCTCTGCGTCCTCCCGCTCTGGAGCTACGAGACGCTGGGCGACTGGCGCACGACGCCGTACCACCGGTACTCCCGCGTCTACTACCCGTATCAGTGGACGGGGTTCACGTTCGACGACACGCCGGCCCTGCGCTCTCATCCCCCGGAGATGGAAGCCTTCGACGAGCTTTTCCGCAGAATTCAGCATGAGCACCGCATCTCGAGGCTTCCCGAGATTCTGAAGGAACGGCTCGCCGTCATCGGTCAGGACGTGTGGGGCGGGGGGCGCCGGTATCTTTTCGTCTTCGCGGTACTCGGGATGCTGGGCGCCTCGGCCGAGCTTCTCTTCGCGGTCGCGGGCTGCGGCGTCCTGATCCTCGCGTACCTCGTGTTCGCGCATGCGCCTTTCTGGTCCGTCTACTACATGGAGGGCCACCCGGCACTGGCGTTTGCGACGGCGTGCGGGCTCTCGGCCGTCCTCTCCGGAATCTCGGAGCGCTTCACGAGGACGCCGGAGAGAGCCGCCGCGGTTGCGCGGTGGGCGCTGGCCGCCGTGTGCGTGGGCGGCCTGATCCTTCCCTCTCTCCCCCAGCTCTGGTTCGCCCGCGCATCGGTCCAGCAGAGACTCGAGTACCAGACCGCGTTTCGACGGGAGGTCGAGGCGATTTCCGATCGCAAGATGGTCGTCTTCGTGCGTTACGCGCCCGGCCACAATCCTCACCGCGAGCTCGTGTCGAACGACCCGGACCTCGCGGCCTCGCGTGCCTGGATCGTCTACGACCGGGGCGCGCGCAATGAAGAGCTGATGCGGCTTGCTCGCGGCCGGGTCGCATACATCTACGACGAAGCACGCGGGAGTTTCGTCTCGATGCCCAACGCTTCGCCCTCGGATTCCCCGGAGAGAACCGGCGGCCCCATATAATTCCGTTCCCTTGAAGGACTCCCGCTACACCGCTGCCGGCGTCGACATCGACGCGAAGGCGGCCGTCCTTTCCCGCGCCCGGGATGCGATCCGCTCCACTTTCACGAAGGGCGTTCTGGGGGACGTCGGCGGCTTCGGCGGTCTCTTCCGGCCCGATTTCTCCGGTTACCGCGAGCCGGTGCTGGTCGCCTCCACGGACGGCGTCGGCACCAAGCTGAAGGTCGCGATCCAGACGGGCCGGCACGACAGCTGCGGGGCGGATCTCGTCAACCACTGCGTCAACGACATCCTCGTCCAGGGCGCGCGGCCCCTCTTCTTTCTGGATTACCTGGCGACCGGCCGCCTCGATCCCGACGTCGTCGGCCGGGTCATTGCCGGGGTGGCGCGCGGCTGCCGCGAAAACGGCACGGCCCTTCTCGGCGGCGAGACGGCGGAGATGCCGGGGTTCTACGCGGATGGGGACTACGACCTGGCCGGCACGATCGTGGGCGTCGTCGATCGCGAAAAGATCCTCGACGGGTCGCGGATCCGGGCCGGGGACCTTGCGCTCGGGTTGCCGTCGGCCGGACTGCACACGAACGGGTATTCGCTCGCCCGCAAGGTCTTCTTCGAAGAGCTCGGACGCAAGCCTTCCGATCCTCTGGCCGGGCGCGGATCGCCTTCGATCGCCGACGCCCTGCTTTCTCCGCACCTCTCGTACGGGAGAGCTCTCGAGCCGCTGCTCTCGGAGGACCTCGTGCACGGGATGGCGCACATCACCGGCGGCGGCTTCTACGACAACATTCCGCGCGTCCTGCCGGCGGGCGTGGACGTGGTTCTGCGCTCCGGCGCCTGGCCGGTTCCGGAGGTGTTCGAGGTGATCGGCCGGGAGGGCCGCGTCTCCTTCGAGGAGATGCACCGCGTCTTCAACATGGGAATCGGGATGGTGGTTTTCGTCTCGCCCGCCGACCTCTCCCGGGCGGCTTCTCTCTGGGCCGCGGCGGGTGTGAAATGGTTCGCCATCGGGAACGTGAAGGGCGGGGGAGACCGAAACGTGGTCGTCGAGCCGCCGCCCGCGTAGCTATCGGCCAACCCCGGCAACTCGAATTCATCCCGATCGACATCAGTTTTCTTGTTTCCTTTTGAGGCCGCGAAAACTGAGAACTGTGAACTGAGAACTGAGAACTGGAAATGCGCCGCCTCGCCATTCTTCTCTCGGGCCGGGGGTCGAACTTCGAGGCCATCGCCCGCGCGGTCGAGCGGGGCGAGATTCGAAACGCCTCGATCGTCGCGGTGGTCTCGGACGTGCCTGCGGCGCCCGGATTGGCCCGTGCGCGGTCGCGCGGTCTCCCCGCGTTCGCCGTCGACCGCGCGCGGTTTTCGACGCGCCGGGCTTACGAGGAAGAAGTTCTGCGGATCCTGGAGGCGGCGCGCGCCGAGCTTCTCTGCCTGGCGGGATACATGAGGATTCTGTCGCCGGAGTTCATCTCCCGCTACCCGGGGCGGATCCTGAACATCCACCCCTCGTTGCTCCCGAAATACCCGGGCTTGAACGCGCAGCAGAGGGCCCTCGAGGCGGGAGACACCGTGGCGGGATGCACGGTCCATCGCGTGGAAGAAGGCGTGGATTCGGGGCCGGTGCTGCTCCAGAGGCAGGTTCCGATCGAGCCCGGGGACACCGTCGAGAGCCTCTCGCGGCGGATTCTCGAGGAGGAGCACCGCGCGTATCCGGAGGCGATCGCGCGGGCGCTCGAGGAGCTGCCCG
>DATNMZ010000538.1:0-7019 GCA_035602095.1 Thermoanaerobaculia bacterium | reverse complement strand
AGAAGATCGTGCCGCGTCCCGCCTCCTCGAGGAGGCCCGCACGGTCGCGTTCGGCGCCCGTGAACGCTCCGCGCGCGTGGCCGAAGAGCTCGCTCTCCACGAGCGCGGCGGGAATTGCCGACACGTTGACCGCCACGAACGGGCCTCCGGCCCGCGGAGAGAGGGCGTGCACGGCGCGCGCGACCGCCTCCTTTCCCGAGCCTGATTCGCCGAGCACGAGCACGGTCATTGCCCGGGGAGCGAATCGCGTGAGGCGACGGAACGGCTCCTCCATCGCGGTGTCCGCCGTGACCACGCCGAAGCGCCGCCAACCCTCGGCGAACTCCGTTGGCGGCGCCACCGCCTCCGGGCGGAAGAGCAGGGTCTCGACGACGAGCGCGACGGCGTCGGCGATTTCGGAGCAGACCGGCGGCCAGAGACGCAGGGCGTACTCCTCCGAGCCGGCCCGAAGGATCGCCGCTTCCGGCGCGCCGGATAGGGGCTCCGGGCGGCCCAGACGCAAGATCTCCTCGCCTTGCGCGGAGAGGGAGAGCCCGGAAATTCCGAGCGGAAGAGGGCCCTCGACAGGCCCCTCTCCGGCAAGCGCGACCGCGACCATCTCCCGGAGTCGTCGGAGCTCGTCCCGGGCCGCCTCGGGGGACGATCGGGCACCCGGGAGGACGACGCCCGCGGGAGTGCGCGTCACCCAGTGCCGCGCCGCGCCCGGCTGCCCGTCGCCGCCGCCGTTGCCTTCCAGAACGTCCTCGGCGCAGGCCCAGAGCCCGATCGACGGCAGCCCGGAGTGAAAGGCGGTGGCGGGAAGGAGGAGCGCCGGTTCCTGCACGGCCGGGATTCGGCCTTCCGCGATCCGCTTTCGGAGGAGAGACTGGCGCTCGAGAAGAAACCTCGCCCCGTCGCGGACCTCATCCGTCGGGGCGCGCCGCGTCGCGCGCTCGAGAGGGAGGAACTCGAGCCATCGCTCGAGCCGGACCTCGGGCGCGGAAAACGGTCGCCGCCTCATCTTCCCCCCGATCGGTCTGTCGATTTGCATGCGGGACGGCTCGCCCGCTCTTTCCCTCCGGCTCTTCCAGATTGTCGCGAGAGCCGGAGCCGGAGCGTCAGCGGCGGCAGAGCCCGTCGAGGTCCCGGAAGAACCCGGGATACGACTTCGAGACGCAATCGGGGTCCTCGATGAGCAGCCCCGGCAGGCGCAACGACAGAAGCGCCGCCGCCATGGCGATGCGGTGGTCGCGAAACGTCGGAAGGGTCGCGAACTCTCCTCCGGGCCCCGCCGCCGGGCCGCGCACCGAGAGGCTGTCGGGCGCCGCGGAGGCGGCCGCTCCGGCGCCTTCCAGGACCGTGGCCAGCGACGTCAACCGATTGCTTTCCTTCCAGCGCAGGTGGGCGATGCCGTCAAATCGGCTCTCTCCATCCGCGAATGCGGCGAGAGCCGCGAGCGCCGGAACCGCGTCCGGGAAATCCGAGGCCTCGACCGTCACGGCGCGGAGGCCGCCACGCGCCGCGCTCGCCCGGAGCGCTCCGCCGGCGGCGGAGACCGTAATTCCCATGCGCTCCAGAACGGGAAGGGCGAGAGCATCCGCCTGCGCGCTCGGCCACTCGAGCCCCGTCAGCCGGACCTCTCCGCCGCACACGCCGACGGCCGCGAGCAGCGGCAGAGCCGAAGAGAAGTCTCCGGGCGTGTCGTACCGCTCGAGCGCCGGTCCGCCCCGCGAAACTCTCCAGGGACCGTCTCCCTCGACCCGATGGCCGAAGGACCGCAGCGCATCCGCCGTCAGCGCCGCATACGGAGCCGAAGCCGGTAGCCCGGCGGCGGCGATCTCGAGCGGTCCTCCCGCCGCGCCCGCAAGCATCAGCGCCGAAAGAAACTGGCTCGACCGCGTCGCGTCGATGCGCACCCGTCCGGAGCGCAGCGAGGGCCCGCGGATTTCGAGCGGCAGGCACCCGGGCGCGCCCGTCTCGACGATCACCGCGCCGAGCGACCGCAGCGCCGCGACGAGCTCTCCCATGGGACGCTCGCAAAGGCGCGGGCTCCCCGTCACCTGGAACCAGCCCGGCGTCGCCGCCGCGAGAGCGGCGAGGAAGCGGGCCGCGGTGCCCGAGTCTTCCGCGTCGAGGACGGTCCGCCGCACGTCGGAGACTCCAAGCGGGCCCGAAACGGAGATGCCGTCCTCCCTTTTCGCGACACGCGCTCCCATGGCCGCGAGGCACCGGAGCAGAGCGCGGGTGTCGCCAGAGTCGAGGGGATGGACGAGGAAGACCGGGACATCCGACAGGGCGGCCAGAACGAACGCCCGATTCGTCGCGCTCTTCGACGCCGGCACGCGCACCGATCCCCGGATCTCTCGGGCGGGAGGCATGGCCAGAAAGGCGGTCATCCGCGATCGCGCAGCGGCCCGGAGAAAATCCGCGCGCGCGTTGCCCGCGTCACGCCGTCAGCGAGACGAGCGAGGTCGATCCGTCGTCTCCGATCTCCATCCACCGGCGCTCGTCGACAAACGCGGGCAGGATCTCGACGCGGCCTTTTCCGACGTCCTCGGTCCAGGCCTTGTGGAAGTGGCCGAGGAGAAGCGTGTCGAACCCCTGCGCGAACCGCCGCTCGGCGAACCGCCGGATCATTTCGACCGGCAGCCGCGTCTTGTGCTTGAAGTTGGAGCGGTAGAGCCGAGCCTCCGTCTTCCAGACGAACCGATTGCCCGCCCCTTTCGGGATGAACGAGAGCGATGCCCGCGCGAGCGGATTCTTCGACAGCGCGCGCCAGAATCGGTAAGGGATGTCCGCCTCGTTCAACCGGTCCCCGTGCGTCAAGAGAAACCGCCGCCCTCCCAGGTCGAAGGTCTCTTCGTCGCAGACATCCCGGAAGTGGTGCTCGACGTAGGAGCGGCGGAGGAAGAAATCGCGGTTTCCCTCGACGTAGGTGACGGGGACGCCGCGGGCCGCCAGGCGGTCCACCGAGGAGAGGAACCGCCGGATCGCGTTCGTCTCGAACTTCGGATGCGCGATGAAGAAGTGAAAGATGTCGCCGAGCAGCGAGATGGCGGTCGCGCCCCGCCCGGCGGCCTGGTCGAGCGCCGCCAGGAAGGGGCCTTCGTCGTCCGGTCGCCGCCCGACGTGGCAATCCGCGAAAACGGCGCGCATTCGTCAAAGATAGCCCAGGAGGGCTCCGGCCTCCGGAAGCGGGAATTCCAACCCTCGCGCCGCGTTTTCCTCCTCTAGGACTGTTTGCGGCGCGGACGTTTTTCCGAAAGGATCCCATGCGGCCGTTCTCCCCATCGATTGCCTTCGTCCTGTTCGCGCTATCCGGGCCCGCGACGGCCCTCGCCCCCGTCTCACCGGTCGATGCTCCGAAGGCGACGCCCCGGCTGTTGCGGGAGCTCTCGACCGGCGCCCCCGAGGTGCCGGTCATCGTGGCTCTCCGCGATGGGACTCCGTCGGCGCTGGCCTTGAGACTCCACCCGGACCCGGCCGGGGAGGCCGCCCGCCGGGTGCGCCGGATCGAGGCGCAGCAGCTTCTCGCCGATCAGATGCCGCCCGGACAATTCCAGCCGAAGCACTATTACGAGAGTTTCTCGCTCATCGCCGGCACCGCGACCCGCGAGGGCGCGATCGCCCTCGCCCGCCGGCCGGACGTCGCCTGGGTGACCATCGACGGGCGCAAGCACCTGACCCAGACGCAAACGCCGCAGGCAGCTCAGGTGCTGATTCACAGCAACAGCGTCAACGCGCTCGGTATCACCGGCATCGGACAGGCCATCGCCTTCATCGACACGGGAGTGGACTACAGCCTCGCGGAGATGGGCGGCGGAGGCTTTCCCAACTCCAAAGTGATCGGCGGCACCGACATCGCCGACAAAGACAGCGACCCGATGGATTGCGAGGGACACGGCACCGAGGTCGCGGCGATCGCCGCCGGATCCACGGGCGTGGCGCCGGGGGCGAAGATCGTCGCGATCAAGGTGTTCTCCTCGAAAGCCACCTGCGCCGAGGCCGCGGACTCGGACATCCTTCAGGGCATCAATTACGCGATCACGAACAGGGCCCGGTTCGGAATCATCGCGATCAATCTCAGTCTCGGAGGCGAGAGCGACGACCGTTCCGACCATGGGTACTGCGACGCCACGGACCCCTCGTATGCCAGCGCTATGGATTCTGCGACGGCCGCCGGGATGCTCGTCGTCGTCTCCTCGGGCAACGGAGCCCGCTCCAACCAGCTCGCCTCCCCCGCCTGCATGAGCGCGGCCGTCTCGGTCGGCGCCGTTTACTCGAGCGATTTCTTCCGGGTCCGCTGGGCCGATCCGGACGGATGCACGGACTCGCCGGCGTCGACGGACCAGGTCGTCTGCTTCTCCGACTCGGCGACGCCACTCAGTCTTCTGGCCCCGGGCGCTTTCTGGAACGTCGTGACCAAGGGCGGCGGCATGGACCCGAACTTCGCCGGAACCTCGGCCTCCGCTCCCGCGGTCGCGGGCGCCATCGCGCTGGTGGCGCAAGCGCGGCCCGACCTCGCCCCGGCGGGGATCGTCGGCCTCCTCCGGGCCACCGGAAAGCCAGTCACGGATGCCCGCAACGGCATCGTTACGCCGCGCCTGGACACGCTCGCGGCGGTCCAGCTGGCCGCGTCGCAGTTCTCACCCTACCTGGGCCCCGGGGTGTCCATCCCGGACGGTTCGGGCGTCGCGACGGTGTCGACGACGATCTCCGGCTACACGGGGACTCTCGGGACGGTCCAGGTCTGGGTGCAGATCGACCATCCGCGACCCTCTCAGCTGCGCGTCACCCTGATCGGCCCGGACGGGACGACGGCGCTGCTCTCCGACCAAACGGGGACCGACGAGCACCCGATCAACGCCTTCTACGGGAAGACCGATGCGGCCGCGGAATCGCTCGACAAGTTCGCCGGCAAGGCCGTCAACGGCGTTTGGACGCTGCGCGTCGAAGACAGGGTCGCGGGCGTGACCGGGCGGATCCGCAGCTTCGCCGTCCAGCTCGTGACGGCCCTCGCACCCTGCGCGCCGGGCCCGACCACGCTCTGCTTGAACGCCGGCCGCTTCCAGGTCGACGTGCGCTGGCAGGTGCCTTCCCAGGGCACGAGCGGCCTCGGCAACGCCATCCCTCTCACGGCGGACACGGGGTATTTCTGGTTTTTCAGCGCGAACAACATCGAGCTCGTGCTGAAGGTGGTGGACGGGCGGGCGTTCAATGGAAGGTTCTGGGTCTTCTACGGCGCGCTCACGGACGTCGCTTACACGGTCACGGTCACCGACTCCCAGACGGGATTCCAGAAGACGTACTCCAACCCCCAGGGCACCCTCGCGAGCCGGGCCGACACGAGCGCGTTCTAGAAGTCCGTCCGAAATGCCCCGCCCGGGCGCGATTCGGACACTCCCGCCCCGGGTTCCGTCGAGACAAATCCTCGGCGCCTCGGCTAGAATCCAGTCGCTATGCGCGAGGCGGCCCCCGCTGCGAAGCCTTCCGGCGTCCTCCGGCCGTGGCAGCGGCGGCTCTACCGGCTGCTCCTCATCCCCCTCGGGCTGATCGCCGCGAACTCCATTTACCTCTTTGCCTTCACGCGCGACACCGCGTTCTTCTACGCGATGCTGCTGCTCCATCTCACGCTCGGGATCGCGATCGCGATTCCCTTCTTCGTGTTCGCCGTCACGCACGCGCGCCGAATGATCCGGATGTGGAACAAGCGCGCCAAGTACGCCGGGCTCTCCATCTTCACGCTCGCGACCCTCTGCGTGGGCACCGGCGTCTTCATGACTTTCCGAGGCGCGACGTTGAACAACCGCGCCGTGTGGCTCGCGCACGTCGCATCCGTTCCGCTCGCCCTCGTGGCGTTCATCCTCCACCGGCGCGCGGCGGTCCACAAGCTCCAATTCCGCCGTCTCTTCGCGTGGGGAGGCGCCGTGGCGGTTTTTCTCGCGGCGATGGCGTATCTGGCCCACCTCGAGAAGCCGCCCCGCCGCATCGTCAACCGCAACGGCGACACGGTGTTCTTCCCGTCATCCTCGGAGACGTTCGACCAGGGGCTCCTCGACGCGAAGAAGCTCGCGGCGAACGAGTACTGCCAGAGCTGCCATCCCGACTCGTTCCACCAGTGGGAGCGGTCGGCGCATCGCTTCTCCTCGTTCAACAATCCCTTCTACCGCAAGAGCGTCGAACTGATGGCAGATCGGGTCGGCCGCGAGCGCACGAAGTGGTGCTCCGGCTGCCACGACCCGGTCGTGCTCTTCACCGGACAGATGGGCGCCGCGACCCAGGCGAAGTTCTCGTACGACTCCTGGGAAGCCCAACAGGGCTTGACCTGCATGTCCTGCCACTCGATCACGGAGGTCAAGGACGTCCGGGGAAACGGGTCGTACGTCATCGAAGAGTCCAAACAGTATCCATTCGCGTTCTCCAAGAACGAGACGCTCCTGGCCGTGAACCGTCTCCTGATCCGAATGGAGCCGTCGCTTCACCGCAAGACCTTCTTGAAGCCGGTCCATCGGACCCCGGAGTTCTGCTCCTCCTGCCACAAGGTGGCTCTCATTCCCCCGCTGAACTCCTACCGCTGGATGCGCGGGCAGAACCATTACGACACCTGGTACGACTCGGGCGTTTCCGGACGGGCGGTGCGCTCCTTCTACGACCCGCCCCAGGCAAAGGCCTGCCGCGACTGCCATCTGCCCCCGTACCGCTCCGACGAGTTCGGAAACAAGAAGGGCCAGCTCCACGATCACCTGTTCCCCGCTGCGAACACAGCCCTGCCGTTCATCCGGGGAGACAAGGCCACGGGAAAGCGCATCCGCGAGTTCCTCGAGAACAAGGTCCTGACCGTGGATCTGTTCGCGATCCGCCGCGGCGAGGAGCGGCTCGTTCTCGGAGCGGACCGCGTTTCCGTGCAGCCGGGGGAAACGGTCGATCTCGAAGCGGTCGTGCGCACGCGCGGGATGGGACACCCTTACACGAACGGCACCGCGGACTCGAACGAGACGTGGGTGTCGCTCGAGGGATCCTCGGGCGCCGCCTCGCCCTTC
>DATNMZ010000537.1:0-3157 GCA_035602095.1 Thermoanaerobaculia bacterium | reverse complement strand
GTGTTGCCGTTGTCGAGCCGCTGGACGAAGCCGTTCGTTTCGGAGAGGAGATCCTCGTGTTCGGCGCCTCCGTATCGCCAGAGGATCTCCTGTGTGAACGGATCCACCTCCAGGGCGCGGGAGGCGGCGTGCATGCTTCCCAGGTTGTCGAAGAGCAGGAGATGCCCGATTCCGAGGAGGCGGGCGCTGTGCTGCGCGCGCCACTGGCCGGATAGCGCCCAGACGATGCGACCCTGTTCCGGGTCGAGGATGGCGAGCACGTCGAGGTGGTGAATCGACAGGAGAAGGTTCCCTTTTCGGAAGAGCGGGGAGCGACTCTCGAGGCTCCCGTCGAGCACCTGAAGGCTGTTCGTGTGAAAGATGTCCGCCTCCCGGGGAACGCGCGCGAGCAGCGGCGCGTACGACGAGCGCCGGAAGGCGTCGAGGATCGAGACCTTGCACAGGATCCTTCCGTCGATTGCGAACTCGGCGACGAAATCCTCCCAGATGGGACCGCGCGGGTACAGATCCGGTGCGGACCGCTTTCCGCGCAGGAGAGCCCAGGCTCCGCCGCGGGGATCCAGAACGAAATCGTGGTGGAGACGCGCCCGAGTCGCCCAGAGAACGCGCGCGTCCGCGTCCAGGCGCACGAGGCCGATCTGGTCGACGAGGGCGAGGACGCCTCCATCGGGCAGCAGGTGCGCGACGCGCAGGAAGCGGTCGCGTTCCCGGTCGTCGCCCTCGAGGACGAGGCCCGGGAACGCCTTGCTCGGGTCGACCGTCCACCTCCGGACGACTCGGCCCTCCATGTCCATCAAGGTCGCGACCGGGGCGTGCCCGGACGTGTAGAGGTTCAGCCCGTCCTGGAACCCGGCGCGGTCGTGGATTCGCACCGCGGCGCCCTCCGTCCGGGCCCGGTAGCCCTGGAGGTAGGGCAGGCGCGCGAGACCGTCGATCGCCTCGCGCGAACGCGCGGCATCCGCCGGGTCGGGCCGCCCCGGACGGAAGCGGTGGGGCAGGCGAGCGGGCGAGATGGCGTCGTGCGCCCACCGGGCGAGGCGGTAGGGAAATACCTGGTCGCGGTGCATCCGGTACCCCCAGACGGCCGCGGCCGCCAGCGCCGCAATCGCGATCGCGATCGCCGCCGCGCGGGATCCCCGTCCGCCGCTCTGTCGCATCGGTTTCCGCCCGCCTAGAAGCGGTAGGACGGCTCGGGCAGACCCCGAAGGGCGCGCCGCCACCCCGAAGCGGCGGCCGCGCAATACCACGCGTAGAACCCCGCGGAGAGCGGGAGGCGTTTCCAGGGGATGTCCATCGGCCGGCGCAGCTCCCCGAGGCGCTGCAGAAGAACGCCATACCTCCCGATCCCGTCACGGACGGCGCCGCGCGGGTGTTCTCCCCGAAACGCCGGAAAGCTCGCGAAGTTATATCCCTTCATCGCCACGTGACCCCAGAGCTCGCCGACGTGGTCCGTGAAGTTGTGAGTCATGCGCAGGCGCGGGTCGTATGTGATCCGATGTCCCGCCGCAATCAGCCGCCGCGCGAGATCGACGTCCGAGCCATGCCGCAAGTGCGTGCCTTCGAAGAGCATCCCCTTGAGGACGTTCGCTCGAAACAGTGCGTTGCCGGCCCCGACGGTGGCGACATCGCGCGGCGCGTCGTGCTGAAATGGAAAGTTCGCAAGCGTCATTTCCAGGGAGAACGGTCCCGGTTCGTACCGGGTCCGCCCGGTGACGACGGCGACCTCGGATGGCGCGGACTCGAGGGCGGCAAGGGCCTGGCCCAGCCAGTCGAGCTCCGGCTTGTCGTCGGCGTCGGCGAGCGAGATGAATCGTCCCCGCGCCTCCCGGATGCCGACGTTCTTCTGCTCGTAGTAGGTCGTATCCGGACGCTCGATCCATCGGTATGGCGTCCCCGCGAGCAGGTCTTGCTCCTCGGGAAGAATCTCGCGCTTCGAGGTGAAGATCCATTCCAGGATGCGTTCGCTCGCGGCCTGACCCTTCCAGGCTGCCACGTTGTCGGCGAGGCGAATGTGGCGGTGCGTCTGCTCGTTTTCTGTCTCGAACACGAGCGAGACATCCGCCTCCCTCACCGTCCCTCCTCGAGCGAGAAGCGGACGTCCGGACGCCGGGCGCGCCTCCGAGCGATCGGGCGCGGGATCGGAAGCCGGCTGCCATCCGCGAGGTTCATCGCGACGATTCTGCCAGCTTCGCTCGGATCTCTCACGAGCGGCGGAATGCTGGAAAAGGAAAACCCCCGCAAAACGCTGATCCTGCGAGGAATCCAGTGGAAATCGCGAGTTGGAAGATGGTGGGCCGTGTGGGACTCGAACCCACGACCACCGGCTTAAAAGGCCGATGCTCTAACCAGCTGAGCTAACGGCCCAAACGTTAGCGAATCGAGGAGAATATCAGCGGCCCGTATCGGCAGATCTCCTGGAATGCGCGCCGTCCAATGAGGAGTTGCAGGTTTTAGTGAAAAGGCGGAGTTGGTTCGCCGTGCCGCTCGGTCTCGTCCTGGCAGCGCTGCCGGCTCTGTCCGGCGTTTGCGACCTGCAATGCGCCGCGGTTGAGAAGGCACAGGCGAGGCGCGCTTCGGCGGCGCCCTCGCCTTCGGGTCTCGAGTCCTGTCCCCTTCATGTTCCTGTGGGCTCCGCGACTGCTCCGGCCGGGTCCCCGCAGGCGCCGTGCCACGGCCAGCGCGACGGGCGCGGCGGGGCAATCCTTGTCGCTTCGGGGTCCGCCCGGACGCTCGTCTCGCCGCAGGCATTTCCGTTCTTCGCGCCGTCGGTGCCGACCCTGCGCGCCAAGACGGCGGAGATGTGCCTCCGCCGCGAAGAAGGCCCCTTCGCCCGAAGTCCCGGGTCTCCCTCCTTCCGTTCGATCCTCCGCGTCTAAGACTCTTTCGACACGAGTCGCCACTGCCCATCCGGCGCTTGCGCCGCGGCGGGTGCAGACCAGAGGCCGCGTCGAAACGAGTATCTCGGATGAAATCTCACAAGCTCTTCGCACTCGCGCTCGGATGGTTGATCGCCGGCTGCGCGCTCGGGCAGCACGAGCACCATTCCGCCCCGCCCGCGCCGTCGCCCACGCCGAAGCCGGCGGTTTCTCCGCCCGGCGCTCCGACGCCGACGGGCACTCCCGCGCCCGCCGACTCGATGAAGACAATGGAAATGGAC
>DATNMZ010000536.1:0-3944 GCA_035602095.1 Thermoanaerobaculia bacterium | reverse complement strand
ATTCCCGATTCCCGATTCCCGATTCCCGATTCCCGATTCCCGATTCCCGATTCCCGATTCCCGATTCCCGTGGTCATTTGACCGGCGCGGCCGCTGTCGAGGGTTTGCTGAAATCGCCCGCCTTGACGATCGTGATCCTTGAAGGGTCGATGTGGCGGCGCATGGCGCCGGCGATCTGGTCCGGCGTCAGCGCCGCGATCTTCTGCTCGAGGGCCGCGTCCCAGGCGAGCGTGCGGTCCAGGAAGAGGTAGCCCGACAGCTTGCCGGCCAGGGCCGGATCCTGCGCCCGGCCGACCTGGGCGTTCTGCAGGTATCCGGATTTCGCTTCCTTGATCTCCTGATCGGTGAAGCCATCCTTGAGGGCTCGGGCAATTTCCTCCTGGAAGGCCGTCTCGAGCTTCTCGGCGTTCTGCGGAGCGTAGATGGCGAACGTCGTGAAGCTTCCCGAGTCGTCGAGCGCGCTCGCCGAGAATTGGGACCCGACCCCGTAACTCAACCCCTCCTTCTGTCGGATCCGCGTGGCGAGACGCGAGTTCAAGAAGCCGCCTCCCAGCATGTAGTTCCCGAGGACGAGGGCCGGATAGTCGGGATCGTCGTCGCGCATCTTGAGGGGCATCCCCGCGAGGAAGAAGGCGTTCGCCTTGTCCGGAGTCGGCAGGGCCTGGTTGACCGCGCTCACGTCGCGGAATGGCCGCGGAACGCGCGTGAACGTGCGCGGGCTCTTCCAGTCACCGAAGAGCTCGCCCGCGAGAGCGGCAATCTCCTTCGGATCGAAGTCTCCGACGACCGCGAGCTCCGCATTGGAAGCGCCGTAGAAGTCGGAATAGAACTTCTTCACCTCTCCGAGAGTGACCGCCTTGTAATCGGCGAGCTGCTCGTCGGCGGTCTTCACGTACCGGACGTCCCCCTTCGGGTAGGCGCTCATGTGACGCTGGTAAGTGTTCCCTGCGACGAACGTCGGCTCGCTCTTCTGCTGCTCGATCTGGGCGAGGTTCTCCTGCTTCAGCTGGTCGAATTCAGTCGCTGGAAAAGCAGGCGTCCGTAAGATCTCGGCGACGAGCCGGAGAACGGCCGGAAAATTGGCGCGCACCGTTTCGATCGCGACGGCGGCCTGAGTCGAGCCGCCGTTGATCCGGACGCGCGCTTTCAACCGGTCGAACTCATCGTTGATCTGCTGGCGCGTGTGCTTGGCCGTGCCCCGGCGAAGCATGTCGGCGGCCAGGTCCGCCGCGGTCGAGGTGTTCAGAAGGCTCTTCTCGTCGCCGAAGCGAAGGGTCATGTTCGCGATGACCGTCTCTCCCCGAGTCTTCTTCGGAAGCAGCGCGAGCTTCAACCCGCCGGGGAGCCGGGAACGGCCGGTGCGCGACTCGATGTTTCCGGGCGTCGGGTCGAAGGCTTCCCCCTCCGCGATCGCGGCATCCCCCTTGTAGTCCTTGAGCATGGCCGTGACGTCGGGCGGCGCGGGGATCTCCGCGCGGTCCGGCTTTGGCGTCGGGTGAAACTCCCCGACCGTCCGGTTGGAGGCCTTGAAGTAGGCGCTCGCGACCCGGGAGACGTCTTCGGGAGTCACCTTGCGGAGGCGGTCGCGGTTCCAGAAGAAGAGGCGCCAGTCGCCCATCGCGATGAACTCGCTCATCTGAAGCCCGACGCGGTCCGCGGCGTTCAAGGTCAAGTCGATGTTTTTCAAGAGGAACGTCTTCGCGCGCTCGACCTCCTCTCTGGTCGGAGGCTCTTTGCCGAGTGCATCGATCGTCTCGAGCATCGTCCGCCGCGCCTCGGCGAGGGACGCATCCTGACGGACCTCCGCCTGAAGCATGACGAAACCCGGCTCCTTGAGAGGCTGCATGTATCCGGAGACGGAGGAGGCCTTTTTCGTCTCGACGAGCGCCTTGTGAAGGCGGCCGGAGGGCGCATCGGTGAGCACGCGAGCGAGGACTTCGATCGCGGCCGCATCGGAGTGGGTTCCGGAGGGGACGTGGTAAGCGACGGCGAGGGCCTGTACGTCCCCGACCCGCCGGAGGGTCACTTCGCGCTCGCCGTCCTGCGTCGGCTCCGCGGTGTAGGTCTTCTGGAGCGAGCGGGTCGGCCGCGGAGTCGCGGAAAACGTCTCGTCGATCAGCGTGAGTGTCCTGGCCGGGTCGAACTTTCCGGCGACCAGCAGCCACGCGTTGTCCGGCTGATAGTAGGTTCGCCAGAAATTCTGGAGCCGCTCGATCGGCACGTTTTCGATGTCCGCGCGCGCCCCGATCGTCGAGTGGCCGTAGTTGTGCCAGAGATAGGCGGTGGAGAGGACCCGTTCCTCGAGAACGTTCTCCGGCTGGTTCTCGCCGAGCTCGAACTCGTTGCGGACGACCGTCATCTCGCTGTCGAGGTCCTTCTTCGCGATGTGGGAATGGACCATCCGGTCGGCCTCGAGGTCGAGCGCCCAGCGCAGGTTCTCCTCGGTCGCCGCGAAGGTTTCGAAGTAGTTCGTGCGATCGAACCACGTCGTGCCGTTCGGCCGGGCGCCGTGGGACGTCAGCTCCTGGGGGACGTTCGGATGCTTCGGGGTGCCCTTGAACATGAGGTGTTCGAGCAGGTGGGCCATGCCGGTCTCCCCGTAGTTCTCGTGGCGGGAACCGACCAGGTAGGTGATGTTGACCGTGATCGTCTGCTTCGTCTGGTCCGGGAAGAGAAGGACGTGGAGCCCGTTGTCGAGGGCGTATTCGGTGATTCCCTCGACGGAGGTCACCCGGGCGGGATGCCCGCCGGGCTTGCCCGGCGCGGCCGGGGGCGTGGAGGCCTTCCCGGCCGGCTTCGACTGGGGAATGGGGGCGGCGGCAGCCGATACGGCGGCCGCAAAGAGGACGGCAAGGACGGTCGCCCGGGATTTCATCTTTCCTCCAGGTCAGCGGAGCGGGGCTCCGCGGGTTCAGCGTGCGTCGGCGGAGCTTATAACGCGCTCGGCCGCGAAGACTTCCCGCTGGCGCCGGCCGCTCGGGCGAAACAAGGAGGAATGCGGCGGTACGGGTGTAATCCTCCGCCGGGGCGGACCCGTCAAATGGGGAGAGACATACATGACGCGCCGCGCTCGCCGTTGGGGAACGTTCTGGGGGATCGTGATCCTCGCGTTTCTCGACGCGCTCCTGTGGGCCGTCTTCGCGCGCCCCGGCTGACACCCACTCGGCCGGCGGCCGTCTCAGGGCCCGGGCGAGTGGCGAATGCTATGATTCCGAATGCGGTAACGGTATTTCCTAAAACTCACGGTGCCACTCGCGGTTCGCTTTCGCGCGCTCTGCATCCGTCATCGTTACGGGTTGGGCATCGCCGTGCTCATTCTCGCGACAGCTCCGCTCGGGATCGCGTCGCGCCCTCTGTGGGTGGGGGATGAGACGCGCGAGGCGGCGATCGCCCAGGAAATGGCGCGAACGGGGCACTATCTCGAGACGCGCCTCGCGGGAAGAAAGGTGGCCGAGAAGCCGCCATTCTTCTACGCCTCGGTAGCGTCTTCGATTCTCGTCGGCCACGGGGTAACGCCCCTTTCGGCGCGCTTCCCGTCCATACTCTTCTCGGCGCTCACGCTGCTGGCGGCGGCGGGGGTCGCCGCGCTTCTCTTTTCCGCGCGAGCGAGCCTTTTCACCGTCCTCATTCTCTCGACAACCTACCTTTTCGCCGTCAACGCGCACGATTGCGTCATCGACGTCTCTCTCGCCGCGTTCGTCACCCTCGCCCTCCTCGGTTTCGTCGCGGCATCGCGCCGCGAGAGGGCGCCTCGGTGGGATGTCGGGTTCGGCCTCGCCGCGGCAGGAGCGCTTCTGTCCAAGGGTCTGGTCGGCCTCGCGCTCTCCGGGCTGGTGACGCTTCCGTTCTGGATCTTCTCAACGCCCCGCCGCCGTCTGCGCGACTGTGTGTCGTGGGGAGCGTGGGCGGCTCCGCTCTCCGCTCTGGCCGTCTGGGTTGGCGTC
>DATNMZ010000535.1:0-2026 GCA_035602095.1 Thermoanaerobaculia bacterium | reverse complement strand
GAGGACGACGAAGTCGAAGCCCGCAAGAGCGAGCACCTCGGGAAGGCCCTGCACCGGCCAGGTCAGGAAGCAGCCGAGGAGCGCGTCGCCGGAGAGAGCGAGAGAACGAAAGTTGTCAGTCATCAGTTATCAGTTCTCAGTTTTCGTGTGCGTTCTTCCAGATCTTCAGCTTCCGAAAGTCCTGCATCGGTGCGCCTCCGCACCTTTTTATTGTCTCGGAACTGAAAACTGACAACTGACAACTGACGACTCTCCTAGTTACTCCTCGCCCTCACCAAATTGAACTTCAACATCTCCGCGTACGAAACACGCGAGTCGAGATCTTCGCGCGCGATCTTCAAGTGCTGCGTGAGGCCTTCGAGCACGAGCTCCATTCCGACGGCGAGCTCCTCCGGCGACGCCGGAGCGAAGCGCTCTTCGACCGCCTTTCGCAATCCGGGAACTTCCTCGAGCGAGGCGAGGTGCTCGGAGAACGGGGTGTCGTCGGACACCGTCACCTTTCCGCCGTTGGAGAACCACTCGACGATCGGCTCGTACAACGGATGGATCTTCTCCGGGGCCGGCGCGGTGCGGGTCCGCCGGGAGGAGTCCTCTTCCATGCCCTCCTCGGACTCGTCACGTTTGCGCTGACTCGGCCTGCCGGAATCGGGTGCGGGGAACTTCGCGTCGAAGAGTTTCTTGACCGCCGTGCCGATCAGTTTCTTCGCGACGACTTCCGCGCCCTGCTGTTCGCCCTCGTAGACCATCTCGACCTTTCCGGTGATCGCGGGAAGGCATGCGGGGAGGTCGCAGAGCCGGGGCGAAACCTTCTTCTCGCCGCGCGTCAAGCCGCGGCGCTCCAGGTTCGAGGCGAGGATCTCGATCGCCGAGATCGGCATGCGCGCCGAGACGCCCGAAGACTGGTCCACGAACTCGCTTTGCCGCGCGACGAAGGCGATCTCTTCCACGAGCTGCCGGAAGAGGTCCGGCACGTCGATGGCCGGCACGCCGGCTCGCTCCGTCCAGGCCTCCTGCGCCGTGATCTTCGCGGCCGTCTTCACGTCGTCGGGGTAGTGGGTCATGATCTGAGAGGAGATGCGGTCCTTCAGCGGCGTGATGATGTTGCCGCGATTCGTGTAGTCCTCCGGGTTCGCGGAGAAGACGAGCAGGATATCGAGCGGGATCCGGATCGGGAACCCGCGGATCTGAAGGTCTCGCTCCTCGAGGATGTTCAAGAGGCCCACCTGGATCCGGGGCTGTAAGTCGGGAAGCTCGTTGATCGCGAAGATCCCCCGATTCGTGCGCGGCACGATCCCGTAATGAATCACCTCTTCATCGGAGTAGGACCGCCTCTCCGTCGCCGCCTTGATGGGGTCCACGTCGCCGATCAGGTCCGCGATCGTGACGTCGGGGGTCGCGAGCTTTTCCCGGTAGCGCTCCGAGCGCGCCAGCCATTCGATCGGCGCCGCGTCCCCCTTCTCGGCGACGATCCGGCGGCCGTATTTCGTGATCGGATCGAACGGGTCCTCGTTCAACTCGCTGCCGGCTAAGACCGGGATCTCCGGATCGAGGAGTCCCACGAGCATGCGCAGGAGGCGCGTCTTCGCCTGCCCGCGAAGGCCCAGGAGCAGAAGATCGTGCCGCGAAAGGATGGCGTTGTAGAGAGCGGGAAGCACCGTCCGCTCGTAGCCGTGAATCCCCTCGAACGGATTCTCCCCGCGGGAAAGCGCTCCCCGGAGGTTCTCGCGCAGCTCGTCCTTGACTCCGCGGGACCGGTAGCCGCTTACGCGCAGTTCTCCCCGCGTGGCGGGCCGGACTCTCTCCTTTGGCACGATGGGCATCCTGGAAACCTTTCCCGGCTAACTGCCGACGTTTCGTGAAACTCAGCCCGGACGCAACGCCGGAACCTTTTCTTCCGGCCGGAAGAGGGCTTCGCGGACGCCGTCCCGGCCGGGGGCGGCGGCTCGGACGGCGAGATCCTCCCACTTCCGCTTCTCAAACCCCATGAGCGTCTCGCGAATTCTCCCTTCCGCGACCAGAAAAAGCG
>DATNMZ010000534.1:0-2794 GCA_035602095.1 Thermoanaerobaculia bacterium | reverse complement strand
CCCGGGCGACCGTGCGCGGAGAGGATCTCGACGCGCGCCGGCTCGTCGAGGCCGTCCGCGGCAGCGGATACGACGCACGCCCGGAAACGGAAGCGTCCGCCGGGGACGAGGAGCGGCGCGCTCGCGCGGAAGACCGGGCGCTTCTGTGGCGCACGGCCGCGTCCGCGGCTCTCACCCTCCCCGTGCTCGTGCTTTCGATGTCCGGGATGCGCCTGCCCGGCCGCGACGTCCTCCTCCTCGCGTTGACGCTTCCCGTCTATCTCTGGGCGGGTTGGCCGTTTCTTTCCGGGATGGTCCGGACGCTCTCCCGCCGGACGGCGAACATGGACACCCTCGTCGGCCTCGGCACGACGGCGGCGTTTCTGCTCTCCGCCGCCGCCACCGCCTTCCCCTCCCGGTTCGCGGCGGCGGGCGCGGCCGGACACGTCTACTACGAGGCTGTGGGAGTGATCGTGACGCTTCTCCTGCTCGGCCGCTGGCTGGAGACGAGGGCCCGCGGCCGAACCTCCGCGGCGATCCGCAAGCTGCTCGATCTCGCGCCGAAGAAGGCGCGCCTCCTCAAGAAGGGCATGGAGGTCGAGGTTCCCGTCTCCGAGGTTTCCGTCGGCGACCGGCTGCTCGTGAAGCCCGGGGACGCGATCCCCGTCGACGGGACGGTGCGAGCCGGCGCCTCCGCGGTGGACGAATCCCGGATAACCGGCGAGTCGCTCCCGGTGGAAAAGCGCGCCGGCGACCGGGTCGTCGGCGGCACGATGAACCAGGAGGGAACGCTCGAAATCGAGGCGACGGCGGTCGGTTCGGACACGGCCCTGGCACACATCGTCCGTCTCGTCCGGGAGGCGCAGGCCTCCAAGCCGCCCATTCAGAAGCTCGCCGACCGGATCGCCGGCGTCTTCGTCCCGGTCGTCCTCGCCGTCGCCGCGGTGGCCTGGGTCGTCTGGTACGTCGCCGGCCCGGAGCCGCGGGCGCTCTTTTCTACGGTGGTGCTCGCCTCCGTGCTCTTGATCGCCTGCCCGTGCGCGCTCGGCCTCGCGACCCCGACCGCCATCCTCGTCGGCACGGGACGGGGCGCCGCTCTCGGGATTCTGTTCCGGAACGCCTCGGCGCTCGAACGCGCGGGGGCCGTCACGGCGGTCCTCCTCGACAAGACGGGGACCGTCACGGACGGGCGGCCCCGACTTACCGACCGCGTCCGGCTCGCGCACGCGAGCGACGCGGATCTGCTCGGCCTGGCCGCGGCGCTCGAAAAGAGCTCCGCCCATCCGCTCGCGGCGGCCCTGGTGGCGGCGGCGCAGGAGAAAGGCCTGGCGCTTCCCGAAGTCTCCGCCTTCGAGTCCAAGACCGGCCGGGGAGTCGTCGGCACGGTCAGCGGGCGACGGGTCGTCGTCGGCAGTCCCCGGCTCTTCACGGAAGAGGGGATCGACTTCTCCGCCGTCGCGGAGGACACGGAACGCTTCGCGCGCGACGGGAAGACGCCGCTCCTCGTGGCGGCGGATCAGAGACTGCTCGGCGTGCTCGTCGTCGCCGACCGCGAGAAGGAAGGGTCGCGCGAGGCCATCGCCCGGCTGCGGGCGCGCGGCCTGAAAGTTCTCCTGGTGACCGGGGATCGCGACGAAAGCGCCCGCGCGATCGCCTCGCGAGTCGGGATCGACGAAGTCTTCGCCGAGGTCCTTCCGGCCGACAAGGCCTCGAAGGTCGTCGAGCTGCAGAAACGCGGCGAGGTCGTCGCGATGGTCGGCGACGGCGTCAACGATGCCCCGGCGCTCGCGCAGGCCGACGTGGGCATCGCGATCGGAGCCGGAGCCGACGTCGCGATCGAGGCGTCCGACGTCACGCTCGTCGGTGGAGATCTCCGTTCCGTCCCGGCCGCCATCGACCTTTCCCGCGACACGCTCGCGACGATCCGGCAGAACTTGTTCTTCGCCTTCGTCTACAACGTGGTCGGGATCCCCGTCGCGGCGGGAGCGCTCTACCCCTTGACGGGCTGGCTCCTCTCCCCGATGCTCGCCTCGGCGGCGATGGCGGCATCCTCCGTCTCGGTCGTCGCGAACAGTCTGCGTCTCGCCCGCCGGAGGCGCGCGTGATTGCCGCCGTTCCCTGGACGGCCGACCGGATCGCCGCGGTTCTGGCCGGCGCGGCCTTTCTTCTGTTCCTCTATTTCTTCTTCTTCGGGGGGAAACGGCGGACCGCGCGCGCGGCGGCCCCGGCCTCCGGCGCGGCCGAGCAGGAGGCGACAGTCGTCGTCGCCGGCGGGTACGATCCCGAAGTGATCGTGGCGAAGAAAAACGTCCCCTTGACCCTCGTGTTCGACCGGCGGGAGTCCAACCCCTGCAGCGATGAAGTGGTGCTGCCCGAGTTCGGGATCCGGCAGTCGCTCCCCGCAAACGCGAAGACACGGATCCGCATCGTGCCCCGCCGCGCCGGAGAGTTCCCGTTCGCCTGCGGCATGAACATGCTTCACGGACTTCTCCGGGTCGAGGACTGACCGGTCCGTTCCGGCGATGGAGACCGTTCGCGTCACCGAGATCTTCTTATCGCTCCAGGGCGAGTCGACCCGGGCGGGCTTTCCCTGCGCCTTCGTTCGCCTGACGGGGTGCTCCCTGCGGTGCGTCTGGTGCGACTCGGCGTACGCGTTCTCGGGCGGAGAAGTCCTGGACGTCGAAGAGGCGGCGCGGCGAGTCCTGGACCTCCCCGCGGATCTCGTCGAGATCACCGGCGGCGAGCCGCTCGAGCAGGAGGGCGTCTATCCCTTGATCGATCGGCTGCTCGAGGCGGGCCGCACGGTTCTGCTCGA
>DATNMZ010000533.1:0-5197 GCA_035602095.1 Thermoanaerobaculia bacterium | reverse complement strand
TTGCAACCTCGATAGCGACAGGACGGATCGCGGCGGCTTCTCAACCCTGCACAGAAATTTCCGTGTTGTAAAGCCCGGGCATGACGGGCCCGGGGACGTCTCGTGCATGGTCCTTGCAGTGTTCCTTTGTCGAGCGTCGCGAGGGGCGCTCGACGCCGCCTAAGTACACCATCCGCAAGAGTTGTGTTTCATTCCAGGAGGTTGTTCGATGAAACCGCTCGCCGGAATTCTCGCCTTCGCCCTGCCGGTGATCGCCGCGGCGACACCATATCGTGTGGAAGTGAAGACCCCCGCCGTCGTCAAAGACTATCCGGAATGCGCGGAGGGAATGGCGCCGGGAACGATCTGCCGCTACATCCCGTTGAACGCGGTGACGTTCCGAATTCCAAACGTCAATCCGGACCTGCCCCCTCTACTGCTGAAGGTCGTGATGCCGGTGGGAATGCGCTCCATCGATGCGAAGATCAAACTGGAAGTCTCGCCCTCGACGGTATGCGATCCGGTTCCTTCGGAAGTCTACGATGGCTTCGGAGGAGTGACCGTCACCTGCGCTCCCGGACAGTGACTGTTCGGATCACGGACGAATCACTCCCTCGGCTATTTGCAATCTCCCGTTCGGTGGCCCTTCGTGTGGTTCTTGCTCGTCGTCTTCCCGACGGTCGTCGTTGAAACCGCATCGAAGGTGTCGCCGTGAAGCGTCATCTCGGCTTGCGCGGAGAACCCCATCTGCGGGCAGGACAAAGAATACGCGAGCGTGTTCCCCGTGAATTTTGCCCCGGTGACCTTGCAGTCCCCGCCCATTTGCCCGAGAACCTTTACGGCCTCGTTCGCATCTCGGCCGTTGACCGTCCGGGCCTCGGCCGCTGACACGCAGCGAATCTGCTGCATTGGTGCGCTCCCCGGTTTTTCTGAAGTGATGTCCAATACCCATTGACCGGCGCGCATCAGATCCGCGCCAAGAGCTCGCTGTCCAGAGACCAGCAGAATTGCCAGGAGGAGGAGTGGGACGATTCGGGATGTCTTCATTTTCGCCTCCGCATGAAACCGGCGTTGGGCCTTCTCCGAGAGTTCGACACAACTCAGTATAGGTCGGCAAACAGATTGGCGAGCGGCTCCGTAGAGGAAGGAGCCGCAACGCGGCTCGAAGTCCATGACAGCCGACACCGCAATCCCTTCCGACTACGAGGACCTGAAGCGGAAGCTGTCCTGGCGCGGAGACGGCCCGGCGCGGGGCCGTGTCCTGAGTGTCTTCATGGATCAGAACAACCGGTGCAACCTCAAGTGCAAGATGTGCGGCTTCAGCGATCCGCGCGTTTCCGCAGTCCCGAAGTACGACATGCCTCGCGAGCTGTTCGACGCCATCGCGACTCAGATCTTTCCGCAGACGAACTTCCTCGTCCTCTCGATCCTGACCGAACCCTTCATGACCCGGGATTTCCCGGACCGGCTCGCGCGGGTCCGGGAATTTGAGATTCCCTACAGCGAAATCATTACGAACGGGACACTTCTCAACGAAACGTCGATACGAAAGATCATCGAGGCCCGTATTACGTGCCTCACATTCTCAATCGACGGTGGAACCAAAGAGACCTACGAAGCAATTCGGGTGGGGGCGCGCTTTCAAGCCGTCATGTACAACGTGAGCCTCTTTCAATCCATGCGGCGCAACCGACGCGCAGGGCTTCCCGCGCTCCGGATCAATCACGTTCTGTCGGAGCTGAACATCGACCGATTCGACGATTTTCTTGCTCTCGTGGCAAAAGTTCGGCCGGAGAGGATCGGCGTTCGAACCGTATCGAGAATGAGCAACGCGCTCGTGCAGGAGAACCGGGAACCCGCGTTCTGGGCCAAGGTGGGCGATGTGCGGGAAAAACTCGCTTCCTTCTGCAAGCGGACTGGCATCGAAAACGCAGGCTACCTGCGCGATCGACCGACACCCATCGACCTGTTCACCGACCAGGGCGACCGGATGATTTGCCGCGCGCCCTGGGAGGCCGTCGCCATTCACCCAAATGGGGACGTCTACCCATGCATGGCCTGGACGCGACCGCCAATCGGCAATCTGCGGCTGAAGACCTTTCGCGAAATTTGGGATGGCCAAGACCTCGCCGCCCTCCGTCGCGAATTCGAGGATCGTCGGCCCGGACTCGATTGTCTGAATTGCTCGGTCCGCAGCGACGGTTCTCCCGAGAAGGACGACTTCTTCTTCCGGAAGATCGCAAAACCGCTCACGCCACGCTCAGAGATCGCCGAGAAATCGTCAGGTCGCATCGGTGACGAAGCGCCGCGAGAGGAGGTCCCCGGGACGTGACGACTCGACCGACTGCTGCACAAGCCTCCGATGTCTCCGCGAATCGCTCAGGGCCCTGAGATCGAAGACGGCTCGGCCCGCCGCCCTCGGCCGCGGAATCGTAGGCGTTGGTCGGACGATAGAATCTGAGAGTGATACTTCTCCTGTTGTTCGTGTCATACGCGATCCTCCTTTCGGTCGCGTTGGGACGAGCAGGGCACCGTTCGCAGCCGGTGCCCTCGAATGCACCGCCCCGGCGTCAGCCCGCCCGGATCTTGATCATTGGGGCGACAGGAGGAACCGGCCGTCAGCTCGTTGCGCAGGCTCTGGAACGTGGTTACGCGGTCACCGCCCTCGTGCGCGATCCGTCGAAGGTTTCGGTGGACCATCCGAAGTTGACGGTCATCCAGGGGGACGTCCTCGACGCGAGCTCCGTTGACGCGGCGATGCGCGGTCAGGAGGCGGTGCTCTCCGCCCTGGGCCACAAGCGATACTTCTCTCCCACACGGATTCTGTCGGACGGGACTGGAAACATCCTGCGGGCCATGGAGACGCAGGGCGTCCCGCGCCTCGTCTGCGAGACGGCCCTCGGCATCGGAGACAGCGCCGGGCGCATGGGTCTGTACTACACGCTCTTCGTGGTCCCGGTGATTCTGCCTTTCTACTTCTGGGACAAGACGCGGCAGGAACGAAGGATCGCCCGGAGCAAGGTGGAGTGGGTGATCGCTCGACCCGGCGCGCTGACCAACGGCGATAAGCGAGGACGCTATCGTCACGGTCTTCCCGTCGGAAGCTTTCTCTGGACGGTGCGCATTTCTCGCGCAGACGTGGCGGACTTCATGCTGAACCAGCTGGTGTCCGACGCGTACCTCCGAACCGCGCCGGGCGTGTGCTGGTAGTTCGGCGCCAGGTGAAATGAGAAAGCGGAGAGTCACAGGCGGCATCCTCCATCCGCCGTCGTCTTCGAGGTCACGGAAAGAACTCGATCCGTTGGGTTGGATTCGGCGACTCTGTATGGCCTTGCCCGGAACTTCCGAGGTCGAAGCCTGGGGCCACCCCAACTTTCGAGTCGCCGGGCGCACGTTTGCCGTTTTCGAGATTTACAAGGGCAGACCTTGCATCGCTATCAGCGCTGATCCGGAGGAACAGTCCTTCTTGGTAGAGCGATTCGGCTTCTTCAAGACGCCTTATGTCGGAAACCGAGGGTGGGTCAGCGCGTGGGTCGATCAGCCGGCGCCGTTCCGCCTCATGGGTGACCTCATCGGGCAGGCGCATCGCCGTTCCGGGGAGGGCCCGCGCCTTGCCGACTCCTCCCGTCGCGCCAGGAAGGTGACCGCCCGACGCCGCTCGCCGCCGGCCCGCTCACGTCAACCGAGGCCGAGAGCGGTCTAAACATCCTCGCTTCTTCAACGGATCGAGTCGAGACGCAGGATCGCGGCGGTCGATGAGACGGAACGCCCGCCGACCAGGAGCTCTGCCTCGTACCTCGCCACTCCGCGCCGGTCGAGACGGATCGTTCCGGTGAGCTCGAGATCGCGGTTGCGCGCGTGGACATTCCTGGTCTCCCCCCGCCGCACGAGCCCGGCCGCAACGATGCTGACGGGCGAGTCGTCCGTTGCCTCGTCCGGGCGGTTTGCGACGACCTGAAAATGGAACAGCTCTCGACTGCGCGCGTATTCGTTCGGATCTCGACGCGGCGCATCGGGCGCCGGCGCGGCCTCGGAGCCCTCCGCGGGGAGGTACCCCTCCGCCGGGTACAGCTCCACCGATAGGACCGGAAAGCGCCGCTCCTTCTTCGCGTGCTCCTGAGAGATTGCGGCCAGCGAAGCAGCGCCGAGCGAGAAGGTGACGAGAGCGACAACCCGAAGGATCGTCCGCATATCAGCCTCCAGATCTCAGAGGTTACTCCCCTTCCGCTTTGGTAGGGCCAACCGAAGATCGGTGTCGAAAACGGGCATCCCCGCGCCCGGTCCGGAGTTACGCTGGATCCGTGAAACCGCTCGCGCGGTTGGTCCCGGCGGCGCTTGTTCTCGCCCTGGCTGCGCTCGCGGGAGCGGGCTCGAAGCCGCCGAAGAAGGACACTTCGGTGCAGCCGCGCGAAGCGCAGCTCATCGCGGCGCTCCCCGATGAGGACCGCCGCTGGTTGACCGAGTTCGTCGCGCCGATCATTCTCCCCGACGAGAAGAACGCCTACCTCGAGCTCACGGAAACGTACCAGCGCGAAGAGTTCCGCGAGAAATTCTGGCAACGGCGGGAGCGTCTCGGTCTTCCGCCGCTCCTCGGGCCCGGGTACCGATATCGATATCGGGAGCTGTGGGACCTCGCGGACGCCCGCTACGACGGCTGGCGGTCGGACGCGGGACGGATGGTGATCCGTTTCGGGGAGCCTTCCGAGATCATCGTGCCGACTTGCGCGGGCGAAGAGGACCTCCGCCCGGGGATCGAAGTGTGGAGGTACGCCAGCCCGCCGGAGGGTCTCCGGCGGAGACACCTCCTCTTCTTCCGTCTCTACAGCTCGGGCCCGCGCCGTCTGTGGACGGTGGGCGACCCGGACGGGCCCGCTCTCTTCCTTCCCAGCTCGTGCCGCAAGCGGCTCGCCGATCTCCAGTGGGACTGCACCTCGAAGCCCTATCCTCCGGGCGACCTCTGCACGATGTGCCTCGCTCGCTGCGACGTCTTCACCGCATATGCCGAGACCTCGCTCCGCGAGGGCAACGCCATGGGCGCGATGGCCGAGAAGGCACTGCTCCTCGCGCCGCCGGACGTCTCGACCGAAGACCTGCCGCGTCATGGCGACAAGTGGGCGACGACGTCGAAGCCGGGCGCGAAGCCCATCGCCGTCGAGGGGCCGGCATCTTCCCGCGCCTCCGGCGCCGCCGCAGCCCCGGCCCTGACGCCTTCGCCGAA
>DATNMZ010000532.1:0-6534 GCA_035602095.1 Thermoanaerobaculia bacterium | reverse complement strand
CGCGCGGGCTCAGGCCCTGCTCGAACGTTTCCAGCTCGCGGACCGTGCCGACCAGCTCGCCGTGGGCTTTTCGGGAGGCATGATGCAGCGGCTGTCGATTGCACGCGCGATGATGCACGACCCGGAAGTCCTCTTTCTGGACGAGCCGTCGGCCGGACTCGACCCGCAGACGCGCCTGCTCCTCTGGGAGATCGTCCGTCAGTACGGCGCTCGCGGGAACACGATCGTGCTGACGACCCACAACATGGAGGAAGCGGACGATCTCTGCGCGCGCGTCGCCATCGTGGACCATGGGAAGGTGATCGCCCTGGGCACGCCGGCGGATCTCAAGGCCTCGATTCCGGGCGGATACGTCATCCGGCTGAAGTTCTCTCCTCAGACGCCGGAGCTTCTCGCAAGCCTCGGCAACGCGGCCGGGGTCACCGACGTGCGGGCGCTCGGGACCTTCGGCGCGGACGTGTATGCCGACCGCGGCGGCTCGCTCGTCCCCGAGCTCCTCGAGCGGACGCTCCGCGCCGGCGCTCAGGTCTCCGACGTTCACATTTCCGAGCCGTCTCTCGAGAACCTGTTTCTTCACCACACGGGAAGGAGCCTGCGGGATTGAGGAAGACATTCTTCGCGCTTCTCGCGCGGGACGCCCATGTCGCGCGGAGAAATTTCGCAACGGTTCTTCTGCAGACTCTTCTGCAGCCGATGCTCCTCGTCTTCGTGTTCGGCCGCGTGATGACGACGAGCGGCTTCCTGCCGATGCAGTACAAGAGTCTGCTCCTCCCCGGGATCATCGCGCTTTCGATGGTCCTGGCGGGGATTCAGGCCGTCGCGATGCCGGTCATCTCGGAGTTTCAATTCACGCGCGAGATCGAGGACCGGCTCCTCGCGCCCATCGAGATCGAGTGGGTCGCCGTCGAGAAGATCCTCGCGGGAATGATTCAGGCGCTCGTCGCCGGGCTGATCGTGTTTCCGGGGGCCTGGCTGGTCATGGGACGCGGAGTCGCCCTTTCGTTTCCCCACCCCTTCCTGTTCGCGGCGCTGTGTCTGCTCGTCGCCCTCCTCTCGTCCTCGATCGGTCTGACCCTCGGATGTTCCGTCGGCCAGGGACAGATCGGCCTGATGTTCAGCCTCGTGCTCGCGCCGATGATCTTCTTCGGCTGCACCTACTATCCGTGGAGCGCGCTCCAGAAGTTTCCGATCCTCCAGCATGCGGTGCTCGTCAACCCCATGGTGTATGCGAGCGAGGGACTCCGCAGCGCGCTCGTGCCGCAGTTTCCCCACCTCCCGCTGACGGCGGTCCTCGCGGGCCTCGTCTTCTTCGACGTCCTCTTCGTCTCGCTCGGACTGCGGCAGTTCCGCCGCAAGGCGGTGCATTGAGACGAGTCATCAGTTAACAGTTTTCAGTTCTCAGTTGTCGCGACGGCGATCCTTCCTGGATTCCGAAACTGAAAACCGACGACTATCACCGACCACCTACCATCTGCGTCAGTGGTGGTGCTCCGCCTCCTGCTCCCCGCCCTTCAGCGCCTTCTGGTCCTCGGCGGTCAACTCGGGCAAGTGGCGCATGAACGACACGATGTGCCAGATCTCCTCGGGCTTGTGGGTCGGCGAAAAGGCGGCCATTCCGCTCGTGCGGATTCCATTCGAAACGATCCAGAAGAGCTCTCCGTCCGGCCGCGCCTGGACCCGCGGCAGCGTCAGGTCGGGCGCCGGCGGATTCAGCCCGGAGGCAAGCTCCCCGGCGTCGACACCCGGCGCCCCATGGCAGACCAGACAGTTCTCCTTGTAGTGCGCCAGTCCGGCCTTCCACGTCACCGGGGTCGCCGGAACGGGGTTTTTCGTCGAAGGAGCCCGGCGCGCGACGGATCGGTTCAACGAGAACTGCGCCAACCGCGTCTCCATCTTCGACGGCAAAGAGGTGGCGGCGACGTTGTACGCGCCGCTCGCGAGGACGACCGCGACGATGGCCCCGACGAGAAAGAATCCGAACAGAACGCCCGAAAAGAATTTCATGCCCCCTCCGTCGGACGCGAGCCTCCGCCCACGCCGTTCCGCACCGGTTGTTCCCGAGTCATGCGTGTCCGCGACTGGAGGAATGGCAGGTCATTTCCGAGCCCCATTCCACCTGGATCGTGGCATGGTCCACTCCCGCCGCCCTCTTCAAGACCCCTTGCACCGCCTGGAGGAGATCGCGGCGGGGACTGTCCGAGCCCGCCCGGATGTGAACGCTCGCCGAGTGGAGGCCCGACGTGAGCGTCCAGAAATGCAAGTCGTGAATCGCCTCGATGCCGGGGACGCCCAGCAACTCCTCCCGCACCGCCGCTGAGTCGATGTCCCCCGGGGAGCCCTCGAGCAGGATGTGCGCGGACTGTTTCAAGAGGGACGCCGCGCGCGGAAGAATGAAGACCGCCACGGCCACCGAGACGGCCGGGTCGAGCCAGAGCCAGCCGGTCCTCGGGATGGCGATGGCCGCCGCCAGCACGGCCGCGGACCCGATCATGTCGGTGAAGACTTCCAGATAGGCCGCCCGCATGTTCAGGTTCCGGCCGCGGTCGCGCGTCCGCCCCGGAGAGAGAAGCCGCATCGCGGCGAGGTTTGCCACGAGTGCGACCGCTGCGATCCAGAGCATCACGCCGGTGCGCACGGCGACCGGAGAAGAAAAGCGCAGTGCGGCCTCGACCAGGATGCCGACCGCCAGGACGAGCAGAACCTGCGCGTTGACGAAAGCCGCGAGGATCTCCGCCCGGTAGAGGCCGAAGGTGTGGCGTCCGGTCGGGGCGCGTCCGGCGACCGTGATCGCCGCATACGCCAGGATCAGCGCGGCGATGTCCGCGAAGAGGTGCGCCGCGTCCGCGAGCAGGGCGAGGCTTCCGGACGCGATCCCCCCGCCGATCTCGAGCGCGAGGACGGCTGCCGTGAGCGCCAGCGCCGCCCGGAGCCGCCGCCTCCGCGCTTCCCTCCCGGAAGACAGATCGTGGCTTTCCCGGCTCGCCGCCCGGTCCGCAGCCGTCATTGGCCGTCCGTGAGCCGCTCCACTTCGACGCGCGCGTCGTTGAAACACGCGCCCCCTCCGAGATCCGCAAGCGTATCGGGTGCGAGAGCGCATGCGGTCTGGCCGTCGAAGGTGTTGTGGCTCCAGAGGCCCTTTGCCAGAACCACGACTCCCTCCCGGACCTCCGCGTCGGTGCGAACGAGGCACCGGACCTCGCCCATCTCGTTGTGGACGCGAACGCGGTCGCCATCCCGGATTCCGCGGGCGGCGGCGTCGGCCGGATGCATCTCGAGAGCCGCGGTGCCGCGCCAGATCTCGCCGAGCGTCGAGCTGATCGTCCGGTCCGTCGCCGGAGAGATCAGGGCAAGCGGGAAGGCCGGGGTCGCCGGATCCTCCCGGAAGGCGTACAGGCCGCCCGGCGCTTCGGCGTCGAGATCCGGGGGGACGAGGTGAACTCGGCCGTCGGCGGTGCGCGGGAAGGCGTCGACAAACTGCACCGGGGCGGACCCGAACGCGGGCGCCGCCAACCCTCCGCGGTCGAGCGACTCGCGGAGAGAGGCGCCCCGCCCGCCTCCCGCGAGGATCTCGCGCGTCAAGTCTGCGGCGGTCTCCGGGTCCCCCGGCCGGGCGACGCCGGTGCGCCGGCAGAGCTCCGCGAAAACCTCATGATTCGGCCGCGACTCGCCGACGGGCGGGATCGCCGCGGACGCCTCCTGCAGCGCGTACGCTCCGTAGCTGCGGGAGAGCTCCGTCCTCTCGAGAAATGTCGTCGCGGGGAGCACGACGTCGGCGTACCGCGCCGTGTCCGTCATCACGGGGTCGAAGACGACGGTGAACAGGTCCTCCCGTGCGAGGCCGGCGCGAACCTTCCCCTGGGCCGGGAGCGTCGCGAGAGGGTTGCAGTTGTACACGAAGAGGAGCCGGACCGGCCGCTCCCGGTCGAGGAGCGCGTCGCCGGTGCGGTTCATGTTGATCTCGCGCGCCGGGGAAGCGTCCGCCCGCGCTGCCGTCCGCGAATCGAGGTCCCAGATCCCGGAGTTGCTCAACGTGTACCCTCCGCCCCGGACGCCGAACTTTCCGGCGACCGCGGACAGCGCCAGGATGGCGGCCGTGGCGGACCCGCCGTTGCGGTTGCGCTCGAGGCCCCAGCCGCATCGGATCGCCGCGGGGCTCGACGACGCGTACCACTGCGCGAAACGCTCCAGGTCCCCGGCCGGCACCGATGCGGTCCGGGCCGCGCGGTCGATCGTCCACGGTTTCGCGCGGCGGCGCAGCTCCTCCGCGCCCGTCGCGTGCGCCGCCAGAAAGGCCTGGTCGGCGTGGCCGCTCTCGAAGAGCCAGCGGTGGAGGGCGAGCGCGACGGGCAGGTCCGTCCCGGGACGCAGAGCGATGTGCAAGTCGGCTTCGGCCGCGAGCCGGGTGCGGCGCGGATCGACGACCACCAGGCGAGCCCCGGCGCGCCGGGCAGCCTGCACGTGCGGAAGGAGATGGATCCCCGAGACGTGGGGATTCGCCCCCCAGACGACCACGAGCTTCGCGTGCGCGTAATCGGACAGGGCGATCCCGGCCATCTTTCCGTACAGTCCCATCGCCGCGCGGCCGGAGGGCGCCGAGCACACGGTGCGCGCCAGGCGCGAGGCGCCGAGGCGCGAGAAGAGCCGGGCATCGGAGGTGTCCTGCGAGAGGTATCCGTTCGAGCCGCCGTAGGACACCGGGAGAATGGCCTCCGCCTCCCCGTTCGCCGCGAGCTCGCTCAGGCGCCGCGCCACGAGAGAGAGCGCCTCGTCCCAGCTCGCGCGGCGGAAGCGCCCCTCCCCTTTCGCGCCATCGCGCAGGCGCGGATAGCGGACGCGGGCCTCGCCGTGAATGTGCTCGGGCAGGCGGCGGACTTTCGCGCAGATGAAGTCGGCCGTGAGAGGGTTGACCCGGCTGCCGCCGACGGAGACTGCCTGCCCGTCCCGGACCTCGACCTCGAGGCTGCAGGCATCCGGACAATCGAGCGGGCAGACGCTCGCGGCCCGGACGGACGCCGACGCCTCTCCCACGGCTCCCATGACGGGATTGTACGAGAGACGGGCGTTTGCCGCTCTTCGCGGAGCCGGATTTCATTTTTCGGGCGTGCCGCCCCCTTTTCTCCTTTCGCCATAGAATCCCGCCGTGCGTCGGAGAGACTGGAACGTCCTCGCTTCCGCCGTCGGGCTTCCAATGCTCCTCGCCGCCGCGCTGAATGCGGAGACTCCCGCGCTCTGGCGTCCCGGCGCCGGCGAGCGCGTCTCGCCGGGGGCGACGCTCGAGGCCCGGTGGGCGCTTTCGTCATCCGATCCGCGCGTCGGAGACGAAGCGGAGCTTCTCCTGTCCCTCGACGGAGGCCATTCTTTTCCGCTTCGCGTGAGCCGGGAAGTCTTTCCCGAGTCGGGCCGGGCGGTCTGGCGTGTTCCCTCGCTCCCTTCCTCCCACGCCCGCCTCGCTCTGCGGACCGGCCGGCGCGGAGAGGACGAATCCGAGTCCGTCGTCTTCGTTGGAGCCGAGTTCGAAATCGCCGTCACGCAATGCGGCGCCGCGGAAGAGCTCTTCCGCGGCCGGGACGAGTGGGCCACCCGCGATGCCGCGCGCGACGCGGCAGCCGCCCCGCCCGTTTCGACGGGAGGATGGGACGGCGCCCCGGACCTCTCCCGGCCGCGCGATTCGGACCCCGCCATCGAGCCGCGCTCGGCGGCCGCCTCAAATCTCCTTCTCGAAATCGCGCCGGACCGTCCAATTCCATTTCGTCAGCTTCGGAAGACTTCGGCGTCCGCGCCCGCGGCGCCCTCCGGTCACTTTCCCCGCCGCGAGTAGCACCCCGTCCCTTCGCGTTCCCGGTGCGTCCGCAACCGCGAAAGGAAGGTGCTTCGATGACTCGTCCCATTTTCCGGGCTCTCCCGGCGCTCGCCCTGCTTGGCGGCGCGGCGCCGATCGCATTCGGACAGAACGTCGTTCCCACCCCCTCTCCCACGCCCGTGGTCCGCGAAGAGATCGTCGTTTCCGCGACGAAAGGCCCGGAGGATCCGGCCGACATCCCGGCCTCGGTCTCGACGGTTTCCGGAGACGAGCTGCGGCGCCGAGGGGTTCGAACGATTGCCGAGGCGCTTCAAGACGTCGTGGGCGTCGACACGGGCAACGGGTCGGACAACGGCTCCCGCCTCGCGAACATCGGCCTCTGGGGCTTGAAGGAGTTCGATGCGCTTCTCGTCACGGTGGACGGCGTGCCCGTCGGCGGACCCTTCAACCCATCGCTTTCCCAGATCCCGGTCGAGGACATCGACCGAATCGAGATCGTCCGCGGCCCTCAGGGAACGCTCTATGGAGTTTCCGCCTTCGCGGGAATGATTCAGATCTTCACCCGCCCGGCTCCGAGCCGCGGGGGGACCGGCTCTGCGGCGCTCCTCGTCGGGTCTTTCGCCGAGAAGAGGCTGAACGCGAGCTACTCGGCGGCCGCCGGTCCCGGACTCTCGCTGCGCGCCTTCGGGTCCTCGACCCGCGCCAACGGCTGGCAGGACCGCACGGATTATTCG
>DATNMZ010000531.1:0-2320 GCA_035602095.1 Thermoanaerobaculia bacterium | reverse complement strand
CCCGAAGAGGTAGTGACGGTTGAGCGAGACCGCCAGCTCGCCGGTCGAGGAGATGGCGAGAAGGTCCGCGTTCGGCAGCCCCAGCGAGCGCGACTCGGAGCTGTCGGCTCGCGTCGTGAAGATGTCAAGGGGGAGTCCCTCCCAGGTTGCGCCGTAGACGACCGTCTGGCCATCGGGAGCAAGGCGCGCGGAGCGGATGGCGCCGCGCGCGTAGGTCAGCCTCCGAAGTTCGAGGGGGGAGTCGGGCCGCGCGTTCGTGAGGCCGCGCAGCAGGAAACCGGCGGCGATTCCGACGACGAGAGCCAGGGCCGCCGGCCCAACCCATCGGCGGCGCGTGGCTTTCGCGGGCTCGGCCGCCTCGACGCCACCCGAGAAGGAAGTTTCCGTCAGATGGTCGCGTACGCTCCTTAAGTCGCGTGCGAAGTCCTTGGTCGAGGCGTAGCGCTCCTCCGGGTCCTTGGCGAGGCAGCGCTCGACGATCCAGCGCACGGGCGCCGGGGCCTTCGGCGCGAGTTGCCCCAGGGATTCGGGCTCCTCGCGGATGATCGCGACGAGCGTCTCTGCGCCCGTCTTTCTCTGGAAGGCGCGCTTGCCCGTGGCCATCTCGTAAAGGATCGAGCCGAGGGCGAACTGGTCAGACCGGAAGTCGACTGCCTGTCCGCTTGCCTGTTCGGGCGACATGTAACCGGCCGTGCCCACGACCGTGCCGGGCTGCGTGGGCGCGGCGATCGCCGTCGGCAGCACGGACGCATCCAGCGAAACCGTCTCGGTCAGCTTTGCGAGACCGAAGTCGAGAATCTTGACGTAGCCGTCCTTCGAGACCATCAGGTTCTCGGGCTTCAGGTCCCGGTGGACGATGCCGGCCGCGTGCGCCTTGGCGAGGCCTTCGGCGATTTGGACGGCGAAATCCAGCAGCTTCTTGGTCGGCAGCAGTTCGCCCGGGGCGACGAGCTCGCGCAGCGTCTTTCCCTTGACGAGCTCCATGGCGATGTAGATCGTGCCGTCCGATTCGCCGATGTCGTAGACCGTCAGGATGTTGGGGTGGTTGAGGGCGGAGGCCGAGCGCGCCTCCTGCTCGAACCGTCGGCGGCGCTCGGGATCGGATGCCGTGGCGGTCGGCAGCACCTTGACCGCCACAGTGCGCTCGAGCCGCGTGTCCCGCGCTTTCCACACCTCTCCCATCCCTCCCGCCCCCAGAGGAGACAGGACCTCGTACGGACCGAGACGACTTCCTACCGCAATCGCCATCTGAGGGTCACCCGATCATCCTCTTCCCCTCTGAGCTTCGGCGGGCAGGACCGATCGCAGATCACAGGATGACAGAGGTCGGCCTCACGCGGCCGCCGCGGCGTTCCAGCGGGGGCCATAACAGGCTTGAAGCGACTCGTTGACGTCGAAGGAGCGCAGCTGGCAGCCCTCGGCGGACCCGGCCCGAAGGACGCGGATCTCCCGGATCCCGCTCGTAACCACCCGGTTGCCGAACTCCAAGCGCAACCCGTGGGCGGCGACGACATCCACTTTGATGACGCTCCCGCCCCACGTGCAGCCGGCGATGGAGGTTACAACCGGCGAGAGACCTTTCCGGTCGAACCATCCCCCGCGGATGCTGTAGGTCGCGTCCTCGAGGACGGTGATCGAGTAGACAGAGTTGTCCGTCGTAACGAGCAGGCGGTCGCCAGAGTGCAGCTCCGACTTCCGGATCGGCCGACAGATCCGAAGTTGCCCGAGAATGGCGCCAACGGTGCGGACCTGCGTTGTCGTCATGACCCTGCCCATTCTCCCTCTTCTGGCGGGACGAAGCCTCAGCGGCCGAGCTCGGCGAACCAGTTCAAGACGACCGTCGTCGGCGTCATGGCCTCGCAACCGAGCGGCGCAATCGTGAGAAAGCGCCGGCCGTCGGGCGTCGGCAGATAACGGGTGCCCGCGGGGTTTGATCGCCGGCGGCACAGGCGGCGAGGACGGAAGATCGCCGTGGTTGATCGGGGCGGATGGCGACCTCCGTTTTCATCAACACGATGAACAACCACTGAAATCTACGGGGTCGTCCAGTATCAAATTGACCTGCGGAGTTAATAGCACCGGGAGGCGCGAGGATCTCGTAGCGGCCGAGGCGAGTACCGGCTGAGAGTGTCAATCGACGACCTCGCGCCGATTCTAGTCCCCGCGGATCATCTCCGTCGGGCGGGTTCCGTCGAGGTTGTCGAGCGATCCTGGTCGATTGTGAAATGCGATGCCGAGTCTGACCGCCGCGGCTCAGAGCCCGCTATCGATGGATGCTGACGAGGCTCATCTCGCACGTCTGCTCGTTCGCGAACTTGCG
>DATNMZ010000530.1:0-2056 GCA_035602095.1 Thermoanaerobaculia bacterium | reverse complement strand
AGGCCGCCGCCGCGCTGGAGTTGAAGAAGGCGGATCCGTAGGAGAGCACCATCCCGGAAAAGGCGTACGCGGCGCCGGCAAAGAGCGCGGCCGGGGGCGTGACGCCGAGTTTTGACGCGAGCCGCCGCGCTCCGAGAAACGCCCAGAGGACATGGAGAAGGTAGTGCAGATTGAAGGCGGCGGCCGGGGAGAACAAGCGTTCCAGGAGCACCGTCGGGTAGAGGAGCACGGCGTTGGGGTTGGCCAGGAGAGGCTGCGTCCCCGACGCCGCTTCGTTCAGAAACGGCACCCGCCCCGATTCGAGAGCCGCCATCGCGACGCGGCGCCATGGCCAGTGCGTGAGCTGGGCGTCCCGGAAGATGAGCAGGCGGGTGCCGAGGATCTCCGGCAGGAGCGGGAGCGCAAAAAGGAGAAGGACGCCGAGCGCCGTCGAGACCGAACGAGACCGCGGAGACATCGCGGCAGTGTAGCCTCAGACGCGGACGCAACCGGCGTTCGAAGGCCGCCGGCGCGAGAAGCCCGGTCCGCGCCTTGCCCTAGAATGTTCGAGAATGCGATCGCTTCCGGCCGGGTTCTTCGTCCGCCGGCCCGACCTCTCGCTCCTCCTCGCGTTCGCCTTCCTTTCCATCTGTTTCACGGGCCAGTTCGCGCCGTTTGCGAATCCGAACGAGCTCTCCCGGCTCCAGGCCGTTTACTCGTTCGTCGAGAACGGCACGTTTCGAATCGACGGAGCGATCGCCCTCTTCGGCGATCACGAGGACAAGTCGGTTTCGGACGGGCACTTTTATTCGAACAAGGCGCCGGGCTTGACCTTCGCCGCCATTCCCGTCTATCGCGCGCTCCGGCTTCTCTTTCCCCGCCCGGAGTCGCGCTTTGCGCCGGTCTTTCTCCTTCTCCGTATTCTCGTGGTCACGCCGGTCTGCCTGCTCGCCCTCGCGCGGTTCCTCGAGCTCCTGCGCCGGCGCGGGACGCCGGCCCCCGCGCTCGTCACGGCCGCGCTCGCGTTCGGGACACCCTACCTCTACTATTCCCGGTCGTTCTTCAGCCACGCCTGGACCGCGGCGCTCATCTTCCTCTCGCTCGACCTCATTCAGCGGGCGGAAGAGGCCGGGACGCGGCGACGCGCGGCCTTCCTGCTGTTGGGCGCCGGCGTGCTGGCGGGTTGGGCGGCCATCTCGGAATACCCGCTGGCTCTCTTCGCGCTGCTCCTCTGGGCGCGATCCTTCTCCCGGCAGTCTCTCGGGCGCGCGGTTTTTTTTGCTCTGGGCCTGCTCCCGCCGCTGGCGCTTCTGCTCTCCTATGACGCCGCGTGCTTCGGCTCGCCGTGGATCCTGTCGTCCGCTCGCGAAGCCGCCCCCCGGTACGCCGCACTCACGCGTCAGGGGCTGTTCGGGTTCGGGCCTCCGAGCCCGCGGATCGCGCTGAACTACCTCCTTCATCCCGCGCGCGGCGTGCTTCTTTTCTCTCCCTTCTTCGCGTGGGCCGTTCCCGGTTTCCTGCGCTGGTGGCGCCGCCGCGAGCACCGGGCCGACTTCGCGTTCTGCTTTTCCGGCACGCTCCTCTTTTTCGTCGCGATGTGCGGTTACCCGAACTGGCACGGCGGCTGGTCGCTCGGAAACCGGTACCTCATGCCGCTGCTCTTCCCCGTCGGCCTGGCGCTCGCGCATTCGCTCGATTCTCCGAGGTCGCGGCTGGCTTTCGGGGCGGCGGTGGTCTTCTCCGTCGCGACGCACGTTCTTCTCTGCTCCGCGTGGCCGCACTTCCCGGAGGATGTCGCGTGGCCCGCGTCGAGCGGCTCTCTCTGGTTTCTGCAGCGCGGCTGGGCGGCTCCGGGGCTCCTGGGAGAGCCGCCCGGCTGGGCTCCGGTGGCGGTCCTGATCTCGGCGGCCGCGGCCGCTCTCGCGCTCGCGCCCGCGATCGCGTCGGCGCAATTGCCCCCCGGCCGGGCGGGGCTTTCCATCCTGACGGGCCTCCTCCTGTTTGCGGCGACGCTGACGCTGGCCCCCCGCCCGAGCTTCTGGGCGCGTCTCTGGCGGGCGGAGATCTTCACGTCCCT
>DATNMZ010000529.1:0-10849 GCA_035602095.1 Thermoanaerobaculia bacterium | reverse complement strand
TCGCGAGCTGATGGATCAGGTCGGCCTTATCCCCCTTTCCCGGCGGGAGTGTTCAGCCCGAGGAGATGGTGAACAGGTGTTCGGAGACATGGTGGACACATTGGGGGAGAGGGATGGGGTGGGGGGCTCCGGCTTCGCTTGCGCCTTAGGGAACGAGCACCGGCCTACGGCCGATCTCCCGACCCGAGCAGCTTGACGATCTCGGTTCGGTACTGCTCGTAACTCTGCCGGCCGGAGAACACCCTCACCTTTCGGCCGTCCCGCCCGTAGAGCACGGAAAAGGGAAGCTCGCCGCCCCAGACGCGGTCCACGGTTTCGATGAACGCCTGGTCGTCGCCGCTTTTCTTGCGATAGTTGTCGAAATTCGGCTTCGTGGAGGCGAGGAAGCTTTCGACGGCGGCCGTCTGGCCCGTGAAATCCGTCGAGATGCCGAGGACTCGGAGGCCCCGCGGCGCGAGGTCCCTCTGGAGGCGAACCAGGTCGGGAAACTCCTCCCGGCAGGGGACGCACCACGTCGCCCAGAAATTGACTAGCACGACGCGCCCTTTCTGCGCGGCGAGCAACTCGCGGAGCCCGGCCGAGTCGAGCTCTCCGGAGATCGAAGAAGGGCTGCCGGAAGCCGATGGGCCGACCCCGGCCGCCCGAAGGACCACGAGCGCGGCGAGCACGAAGCGGCCGTGGCCGCTCAGACGCGCTTGATCGTGCACCCGAACGCCTTCGTCTGCGCGTTCTGGATCGGCTTTCCGGCGAGCAGCGCGTCGAGAGCGTTCTTCAAGTCCGGGGAGGTCACCTTCGAAGCGTCCTCGGAGTTGTCGTCGATCCGGCCGTGGTACTTGACCTTGCCGTCGGGGGCGACGAGGAAGACCTCCGGAGTGCGCTTGGCGTCGTAGAGATCGGCGACCTTGTTGCCCGGGTCCTTGGCGATCGGGAAGGTGTGTTCGTGCTGCCGCGCATGCGCGCGCGCCTCCTCTTCCGGCTCCGTCTTGTTGCTGTTGATACCGACGAACAGGACCCCCTGCTTTTCGTACGCGGCAGCCAGGTCCTTCATGCGCGTGTTGTACGCGTTGGAGTAGGGACATTTCGTCGCGATGAAAATGACCGCGACGGCCTTGTGCGTGTGGGTCGCGTCCGCGAGCGAGATCGGCTTCCCGTCCAGAGTGGTCAGTTGGAAGTCCGGGGCGGTGGACCCGATCTCGAGGGCGCTCGCGGGCGCCGCCGGCGCCAGCAGCAAGCAGGCGGCGGCCGCGGTGAAGACGAGCAGGAGCGCTTTTCGATGTCGCATGGATTCCCCCTTTCGCGCTGAAAAGCGGGGAGGACCGCGAATTATTCCGAACTGACAACTGACAACTGGATTACTTCCCGAACCACCGCTTCTTTCCGGCCAGGCCCGACAGCTTGTGGACCGTTTCTTCCAGGAGCGCGACGCGCCGGGAGAGATCCGCCAGCGCCCAGCCCTCTTCCTCCTGCGCCGCGCGCACCCGCGAGACCTCTTCCTTCAAGGGCTCGTGGTCGCCGCGAGAGGAGAGGACGCGGCGCACCTCCGACAGCGGCAAGGCGTCCGTTTCCGTCAGCCGCCGGATCGCCGCGAATCGCTCGACGTCTCGTTCCTCGTAGCGGCGATGGCCGCCCGCGGTCTTCCGAATCAGGAAGAGTCCGGGCATCTCCCGCTCGTAGAATCGGAGCGTCGAGGCCGGGATCCCCGTCCGGCGGGAGACTTCCGCGACCGGAAGGCCACCGGTCAACTGGCGGCGCCTGCCGGGGCCGCCGGGTCGGGCACCCACGCGGCGCTCCTCTAAACGAGGAAGATCGGACGCGTGTAGACGGGATCGAACTTCCAGACGTATTTGTACGCGCCGTTGAAGAAGTCGATCGTCATCTCGTAGTGCGCCTCGATCGTGATGGACTCCCTGGTCTTCTTGATCGTCAGATTGTCTTTGTTGACGGGGATGTTCATCTCCCTGGCCTTCGCGAGAATCTCCGCCTGGATCTGCGGGACGCTCTTGATCGAGCCGAAAGAGGACTCTTCCTGGAGAAAGTCCGCAAACGCCGAGCTCGCCACTTTCACGGGAACGATCTTGTACAGGGCGTATCCGATCACCGCAAGAAGGACGAGCCAGACGATGCATCCGAAACTCGCCGCGCCGCGAATGCCGCGCGTCCGCCTCATGGGTCCTCCTGGAATTGCGATGCAATTCTAACAGGTGACGGATCACCGGACCGCGAGAAACGTGCGTGACCATCGGGTGCGCCGGAAGAAATCGGCGACCGCCCCGGGGAAACCGTACCTCGCGCCCGACGGCGCGGGGGCAAACGACCAGTAAACGAAGAGGGCTCGGCCCTTCAGGTTCGAGCCGGGAACGGGTCCCCAGAACCGGCTGTCGTACGAGCTGTCCCGGTTGTCGCCCATGGCGAAGTACGTGTCCGGAGGGATGCGGACGGGCGCCAGCTGATCTCTCCGCTGGAGAGCGGTCGGGAGCGCGTCGTCATGCCAGACCCGCGACTCCGAGTGATTCGCCCGCGGCTCGTTCTCTGGCTCGCCGTTGACGAACACGGTCTTGTCCCGGATCTCCACAACGTCCCCCGGGAGCGCCACGACGCGCTTGATGAAATCCCGCCGGGGATCTTCCGGGAACTTGAAGACGACGACGTCGCCCCGGCGCACGTCCCGGTAGGGGAGGAACCGGATCCAGCGGTGCGGCGCGTACAGGAATTTGTTGACGACGACGTGGTCTCCGACGAGGACGGTGCTCTCCATGGAGGGTGTCGGAACGACGAAGGCCTGAACGAGGAACGTGCGGACGAACAGGGCGAACACGACGGCCACCAGGACGACCTCGGTGTATTCGCGCACCGGGGAGGGCGACCGCGGGGGAGCGGGCGGCGGAGTCGCGGGCGCGCCGGACGATTCGGTCAGCGCACCAGCCGGAACATCCGGTCCCATCGAGTCCGCGAGAAAAAATGGAGGGCGACGCTGCCGAGCTGCCGGATCTTGTCGATCGGCCCGCGCCAGATGTGCGAATTCGGCTCCGCCTCGTACGACCAGTAGAGGAGGAACGGGCGGCCGAAAATGTTCTGTCGCGGAATTGGCCCCCAGAACCGGCTGTCCAGAGAGTTGTCCCGGTTGTCGCCCATTCCGAAGTAGGAGCCCGGCGGCACACGGTAGGGACCGAACTGGTCGCGGAGAACGCTCGACTCGGGGACCCGCGAATCCCTCGGGGCGTACGTCTCGGGATCGATGTGCTGGACGTACGGCCCGTCGGCGGAGACGCCGTTCACGAAAAGCGTCTTGTTCCGAACCTCGAGGACGTCGCCGGGCACGCCGACCGCGCGCTTGACGAGGACGTTGCTGTCGTTGCGGTCGTCCCCCGGCTTCTTGAACACGATGATGTCGGCGCGGCGCACCTCGCGGTACGGCAGCCACTTCTCGAACGCGGGCAGCCGGGGGCCGAACGCGAACTTGTTGACGAGCAGGTGATCTCCGACGAGGATCGTCTTTTCCATCGAGCCGGTCGGTACCTGGTAGGTCTGAACGACGAACGTGCGGACGAACAGGACGAAAATGCCCGCGACGAGGAGAGACTCGTACCACTCCCGGCTGGTGGAGTGCGGAGAAATGCTCCCCGCGTCGGGTGCGGGGGAGCTCGAGGAAGTTCGATCGGTTTTCATTCGACTTTGAGGACGGCGAGGAAGGCTTCCTGTGGGATGTCCACCCGCCCGACCCTCTTCATCCGCTTCTTCCCCTCCTTCTGCTTCTCCAGGAGCTTGCGCTTGCGCGTGATGTCGCCGCCGTAGCACTTCGCGATCACGTTCTTGCGGATCGCCGAGACGGTTTCCCGCGCGATGATCTTCGATCCGATCGCTGCCTGGATGACGACTTCGAACATCTGGCGCGGAATGATCTCCCTCATCTTCGCTGCGAGAAGCCGGCCTTTGGAAGTGGATTCGTCCCGGTGCACGATGAGCGACAGGGCATCCACGGGCTCGCCGTTCACGAGGATGTCGAGCTTGACCAGATCGCCCTCCCGGTACCCGATGAACTCGTAGTCGAAGGAAGCGTATCCCTTCGAAATCGACTTCAATTTGTCGTAGAAGTCGAGCACGACCTCGTTCAGCGGGAACTCGTAGGTGAGAACGACGCGGTTCGAGGAGAGGTATTCGAGCGACTTCTGCACCCCGCGCCGCTCCTCCGACAGTTTCAGGAGGCCCCCCAGAAAGTCGTCCCGCGTGATGATGGTGGAGGAGATGTAGGGCTCCTCCATCTTCTCGATGTAGTTGGGCGCCGGAAGGTGATTCGGATTGGCGACCTCCAGCACGTCGCCCGCGGTCGTGACGACGCGATAGCTGACCCCCGGTGCGGTGGTGATGAGATCGAGGTCGAACTCGCGCTCGAGCCGTTGCTGCACGATCTCCATGTGCAGGAGGCCCAAAAACCCGCAGCGAAAACCGAACCCGAGCGCCGTCGAGTTCTCCGGCTCGAACGTGAACGAGGCGTCGTTCAACCGGAGCTTGTCCATCGCGTCGCGGAGGTTGCCATAGTCGTCGGCGTTCGTCGGGAAGAGCCCGGCGAACACCATCGGCTTCGCCTCGGCGAAGCCCGGGAGGGGCTCCGCGGTCGGCCGGTGCACCTCCGTGATGGTGTCGCCGATCCGCGTCCAGTGAAGGTCCTTGATGTTTGCCCAGAAGGAACCCACTTCGCCGACCGAAAGAGAGGGAACCGTCTCGCGCTCGGGCCGGAAGACGCCCACTTCCTCGACCTCGGCCTCGAGGCCCGTGCCGATCGCGCGGATCTTCATCCGGGGCACGAGCTTCCCGTCGATGATTCGGACGAGCGAGGTCACCCCGCGGTAGGCGTCGTACCAGGAATCGAAGAGCAGGGCCTTCAAGGGCGCATCCGGGTCGCCTTTCGGCGGCGGAATGTCCCGGACGATCCGTTCGAGAAGGTCGTCGATTCCGATGCCCTGCTTCGCGGAAGTCAAGACCGCGTCGTCCGCCGGGATCCCGACGACCTGCTCGATCTGCTCGCGCGCCCGCTCGGGCTCCGCCGAGGGAAGGTCGATCTTGTTGATGACGGGCACGATCACGAGGTTGTTGTGGATGGCGAGGTATGCGTTGGCGAGCGTCTGCGCCTCCACGCCCTGCGTGGCATCCACGACTAGCACGGCCCCCTCGCACGCGGCGAGCGACCGGGAGACCTCATAGGAAAAGTCGACGTGTCCGGGTGTGTCGATCAGATTCAGCGTGTACTCGATCCCGTCCCGGGCGACATATTTCAAGGTGACCGAGCGGGCCTTGATCGTGATTCCCCGCTCCTGTTCGAGCTCCATGTCGTCGAGCATCTGCTCATGCATCTCTCTCGCGGAGACCGCGCCGCAGCGCTGGAGCAGGCGGTCCGAGAGAGTCGTTTTCCCGTGGTCGATGTGCGCCACGATGGCAAAGTTGCGGATGCGGCTCGGGTCGGGCATGAAAAAACGAGTCTACCGTGGAGGTGGCGGATCATCTCCTCTCGCCTCTCCGAGCGGCCACCGCGAGCGCGCGTTCGCGGCGCTCCAGAGGCCCGCGCCGTCGCGGCGGAATCCGAGGAGGCCGGCCCACGCGATCATCGCCCCGTTGTCGGAGGTCAAGGCCCGGTCCGGAAGGAGGACGCGCACGCCGTGCTCCTCGCCCCAGCGCGCCAGCGTCGCGCGCAACTCGGTGTTCGCGGCGACGCCTCCGGACAGCGCGAGCCGCCGGATCCCTTCCCGCCGGTGCACCGCATCGACGCGCTCGACGAGCGCGCGGACGACCGCTCTCTGAAACGAAGCGAACAGGTCGACGAGGTCCCGGGAGAGCGTCTCTTCCGGAGCGGGGCTGCCGTCGACGCCTCTCTTTTCGAACTCCCGCAGCATCGCCGTCTTCAGACCCGAGAAGGAGAAGTCGCTTGAACCGTCGCCGGGCCTTCCCACGGGGAGGGCGTGGCGCGACCCGTCTCCGCGCGCCGCGATCCGGTCGATGACGGGCCCTCCCGGATAACCGAGTCCGGCGCGCCGCGCCACCTTGTCGAACGCTTCTCCGGGAGCGTCGTCGCGGGTTCGCGCGAGCGGCGTCACTCGATCTTCATCGACGCGCACGAGCTCGGCGTGGCCGCCGGAAACAACGAGGCCGTGAAACGGATACTCGATGGCGAGGGCGGGATCCCCGGCGGCGGAGAGGAACGGGGAGAAGAGGTGGCCCGAAAGGTGGTTGACCGGAACGAGCGGAATGCCGCGGGCGAACGCGAGAGCCTTCGCTGCGGAGAGGCCGACGAGAAGAGCGCCAATCAACCCGGGGCCCGACGTGGCCGCGACGAGCTCGACGTCGGGCAGCGTGACTCCCGCCCGCAGAAGCGCTTCCTCGAAAGTCGGTGGCAGATTCTCCAGGTGCGCGCGGGCGGCGACTTCCGGGACGACGCCGCCGTAGATCGCGTGAGCCTGCGACTGCGAAGCGATCACGTTGGAGAGAATCCGGCCCGCGCCGTCGACTAAGGCGACGGAGGTCTCGTCGCAGGAGGTCTCGATCCCGAGAGTGAGCATGTGAGTAGTTATCAGTTATCAGTTATCAGTTGTCAGTTGTCCGTTGTCACCTGCGGACTGTCGGCTTCTGCCGGGACCGTTTCGCCGCGCGCCCCACGGCTTCGGCGAGGCTTTCCCGGTACGGCGGGCGGCAGATTCCTTCGTCGGTGATGATCGCGGTGATGTATCGCGCCGGCGTGACGTCGAACGCGACGTGCCGCGCGGCGACACCCTCGGGCGCGATCGTCCGGCCACCGATCGACAGGACCTCCTCGGACGTCCGTTCCTCGATCGGAATGCCGGACCCGTCCGGACACGCGAGGTCGAGAGTCGTGGCGGGCGACGCGACGTAGAAGGGGACGCCGTTTTCTTTCGACAGAACGGCAAGGGAGTAGGTCCCGATCTTGTTGGCGGTGTCCCCATTGGCTGCGATCCGGTCGGCGCCGACCACGACGGCGGCGATCTCGCCCCGGGAAAGAAAATGACCTGCCATGTTGTCGGTCAGGATCTCCACGGGAATTCCGTCGCGGGCGAGCTCCCACGCCGTCAAGCGCGCGCCCTGGAGGAACGGCCGCGTCTCGTCGGCGAAGACTCGAATCGCTTTTCCCCGGGCGACGGCGGCTCGAATCACGCCGAGGGCGGTGCCGTAACCGGCCGTCGCGAGCGCTCCCGCGTTGCAATGCGTCAGGACGGTCGTTCCGCCGGAGAGGAGGGAGGCGCCATGCTCGCCGATCCGAAGGCACGAAGCGATGTCTTCTTCGGCGATCGCGTCCGCCTCCGCAACCAGCGCCTGCTCGATCTCGGCCGGAGGCCGGGCGCTCGCCTCCTCGAATCGCGCGCCGAGGCGCGCGAGCGCCGCGAAGAGATTGACCGCCGTCGGCCGGCTGGCCGCGAGAAGGGCGCGGGCCGTCTCGAACCGCTCCCGCGAGGTGGCCGTTGCCGGGCGGCCGCCGCGCAGAGAGAAGGCGGCGCCGTACGCCGCGGCCACGCCGATGGCCGGGGCTCCGCGCACGGCCATGTCGCGGATCGCCCGGGCGATCCCCTCGGGCTCTTCGAGGGAGAGCCAGACCTCCTCCGCCGGGAGAAGCCGCTGGTCGAGGAGGCGCAGGATCCGGCCTTCGCGGAAGAGGGGGCGCAGGAGCGCCGCGCCGGTCCCGGGGCCGCCGGAAGGCCTCACGGCTGCGGGCGCACGACGAGGCCCGCGCCGCCGCGTCGCGGGTCGGCGACCGCCGTCAGAGAGCCGTCTGCGCCGCGCGCGATCGCGTTCACGCGACCGATCAGGCTCTCCTGGGTGACGGCGTCCACGCGCTCGGCCACGGTGTGTCCCAGCCCGCGAAGGCCGTCCACCCACGCGGCGTCGAACCGGCCCCGCTCGAACTGGATCTTGTCGGGCAGATCCTGCTGGTGGAATCGCGGCGCCGCGACCGCGGCCTCCAGGGATTCGCGGCGCAGCAGAATCCCGAGGAGAATCTGGAAGTTCGTCGTCGGAATCGTCGCCCCGCCCGGGGTCCCCCAGACGAACGCATTTCTTCCACCGACGACGGCGATCACGGGGCACATCGACGACAGCATGCGCTTGCCGGGCGCGACCGCGTTCACCCTTCCCTGGACGAGACCGTAGAGATTCGTCTGACCGGGCTTCGTCGCGAAATCGTCCATCTCGTTGTTCCAGAGAAAACCGAGCCCCGGAGCGACCCGCGCGTTGCCGAAAGAGTCGTTGAGCGTCGTCGTCATGGACACCGCGGCGCCGGCGGCGTCCATCACCGAGATGTGCGTCGTCGCCGGCTTTTCGGGCTCGGGGCCCCGCAGGCTGTCCGTCGGGGTCGCGCGGTTGGGGTCGATCGAAGCGGCGACCTCCTTCAAGCGCTCGATGTCGGTGAACAGCTTCTGGCGAACTCCTCCGAAAGCGGGATCGCCCAGATACCGATTGCGGTCGCGAAAGGCGCGCTTTTCGATCTCGGCCATCCAGTGAGCCGCGGCGACCCCGGGAGAACGGAGCTTCTGCGGTCCGACGAGCGCGGTCAGCAGGGTCATTTCGGCCAGAACGGGGCCGGAGGAGGGCGCGGGCGTCGTCAGGATCTCCGCGTCCGCGAACCGCACCCGCACGGGCGCGCGGACCCGGGCTTCGTACCGGGCGAGATCGCCGCGAGTGATGAGGCCGCCCTGGCGGCGCTGTCCCTCTTCGATCCGGCGCGCGATGGCACCCCGGTAGAAGCCGTCCTCGCCGCGGTCGCGGATCGCCTCGAGTGTCGCGGCGAGATCCGGCTGGCGCAGCAGAGCGCCCGCGGTCGGAGCGGCTCCGCCCGGCAGAAAGATCCGGGCGGTTTCCGGGTCGCGCGCGAGCCGTTTCTGTTGCGCAGCGATCGAGGCGGACACGTTCCCGGTCACGACGAAGCCGTCCCGGGCGAGCCGGACGGCCGGCTCGACGAGATCCTTCCAGCGCAGGTGCCCCCCGCGGCGGTGCGCGAGCGCGAGTCCCGCTACCGTCCCCGGAACTCCGGAAGCCAGCGGACCGTCCACCGACGAGGCGACGAGGCCTCTCGCGTCCGGCCGGGTATAGAGGTCGCGCCGGGAACCCCGGGGGGCGGTCTCCCGGCAATCGACCACGAGCGTCTTGCCGGCGGCATCGCGCGAGATCCAGAAGGCGCCTCCGGCGAGGTTGCCGGCCTCCGGCCAAGTCACCGCGAGGGCGAACGCAACGGCAATCGCGGCGTCGGTCGCGTTGCCGCCCCTGCGCAGGACCTCGATCCCGACCCGGGCCGCGGTGCCCTCTTCGGCGGCGACGGCGCCGCCGCGTCCCCGGGAGATTCGGAGGTCGTCTCCGAGCGCGGGTCCGAAGGCGACCGAGAGCGCGGCGGCCGCGGCCAGGAGCCTTTTCATCGCGGCCATTCTACGTGTCGCGGTTAAGATTTCCCCGCCGATGAAGGACCTTCGCGACCTCGATCTGTCCGGCCGGAAGGTCTTCCTGCGCGTGGACTTCAACGTCCCGCTGGATGGAGGGCGCGTCCAGGACTCGACGCGCATCTCCGAGACGCTTCCGACGGTCCGGCTGGCGCTCGAGAGGGGAGCCCGGGTCGTCTGCGCGTCCCACCTCGGAAAGCCGAACGGCATGCGGGATCCGAAGCTGTCGCTCGCTCCCGTCGCCGTGGAGTTCGCGGCGCTGCTCGGCCGCCCCGTCCGGTTCGCCGACGACTGCGTCGGGCCGGAAGTCGAAGCGCTTGCCAACGCGCTCGCGCCCGGGGAGGTCGCTCTTCTCGAAAACCTTCGCTTCCACGCGGGGGAAGAGAGCAACGCCCCCGAGTTCGGCCGGGCGCTCGCCGCGCTCGGGGAGGTCTATGTAAACGACGGTTTCGGGGCCGCGCATCGGGCGCACGCGTCCGTGGTCGGCGTGCCGGGGATCCTCCGCGAGCGCGGAGCGGGCCTGCTTCTCGAAAAGGAGGTGCGCGCCTTGACCCGCCTCCTCGAGCCCGAACGACCATTCGCTGCGATCCTGGGCGGCGCGAAGATTTCGGGAAAGATCGACGCGATTCGCGCTCTGGCCAAGCGGGCCGACGCGCTGCTCCTCGGCGGAGGAATGGCGAACCATTTCGTCTCCGCCATCGGGCTTTCGGTCGGCCGCTCTCTGCTAGAAAAGGACAAGGTCTCGCTGGCGCGCGAGATCCTCGACTTCTGCAAGGAGGAGGGGAAGACCATCGCCCTCCCGTCGGACTTCGTCGTCGCGCGGTCGCCCGACGATGGCGCCGCCGCGCGGACCGTCGGCATCGCGGCGATCCCGCCGGATCAGATGGCGCTCGACGTGGGACAGAAGACCATCGAACAGTTCGAACGACTCCTGGCTCCCGTCCGCACGATCTTCTGGAACGGGCCCATGGGTGTCTTCGAAAAGCCGCCCTTCGACCGCGGGACGAAAGCGCTCGCCATGCTCCTCGCCGAGTCGGATGCCTTCACGGTGGTGGGAGGCGGCGAGAGCGTCGCCGCCGTGAACGCCGCGGGAGTCGCGTCGCGCTTCGGACATGTCTCGACGGGCGGCGGCGCCTCTCTCGAGTTCCTGACGTATGGCAGTCTTCCGGGCATCGAGGCGCTCGAAGAGTGATCCGGCTTTTTGTCGCGAACTGGAAGATGCACAAGACCCGCCGCGAGGCTCGGGAGTACGCGCGCTCTCTCGGCGAACGCCTCGGCGCGTCTCCGCCGGAGGCCGAGCTGGTCGTCGCGCCGCCCTTCCCGGCGCTCGAGGCGGCGCGCGACCCGGAGGGGCGGTGGTCCCTCGGGGCGCAGAACGTCTCCGCCTACCGGGAAGGCGCTTTCACCGGGGACGTGTCCGC
>DATNMZ010000528.1:0-2847 GCA_035602095.1 Thermoanaerobaculia bacterium | reverse complement strand
TTTGAAGGATCTTGACGCTATCACAAGGAGAACGCCGGTGCGGTTAAGCCACCCTTATTTCTATTGTTGCGTCGCATTATTCGCTCGAGGGTCCCCACGTGCGGCCGCATGTGCCTATGTTTGTCCCATAAGTACACAATGAGGGCGGTGGATCCGGGATCCGTGATTGTGACGAGCAGCTGTTGTTCGGCGTTAATGTATAATAAAGATCAGACCCTAGGGTTGGGGACCCTGTAATAAAGATCGGACCCCCGAATTGCAGTGCTGTCTCGGGTCCGCAGGGAGCGGGAGGGGACAAGCCCCTCCCCTACGGCCCGACCGGGACCGGACGGCGGGGCTTTCCGCGGTCACGACGCCAGTATTCCGGCGCCGGTGGCGAAGCCAGATCCGTCGCGCAGCGTGCAGCGACGATTACTGCGAGCCGTCGCTCTGCGCCACGGAGATGAAAACCTGGGCAACCGACTTCCCGAGATTTACGCCCGCGACGTTGTCCATCTCGTAGTGAATGCCGGCCCAGATTCTCGAGTCGCCCCCTTCCTTGGCGACGGCGCGAACGAAATCCGCGCGCGTCGGGAACAGGTACGCCAGGATCTCACCCCGCGCCGCCGAGAACGTCGAGTGGTTCGAGGGATAGCTCGGGAACGGAGGAACGGGGAAGAGAGGCACGATCGCCGTATCGAGCTGGCTCGGCCGGATGTACCAGTACGCGAACTTGCCGTCCTGGCTTGCGATGAATGCGTCGAACATCGTCGCGGCGATCAGCGCGTAGACGCGCGCCGCGCGAGGCGGGTTCTGGTCCAGATGATCTTCGGAGATCCACTTGTCCGCGTAGCGGTAGGGCCAGGAATTGAGCCCTTCCGGGCTTTGCCAGTAGAAGGCCTTGTAGTTGCTCACGAACGTTCGCGGGTAGGTGCGAACCGCCGCCGTCTGCGCCACCACGTCCGAGGAGGTACACGCCGGTGGAGTGGGGGGCCGGAACTGGTTGCGGGAGGTCAGGAGCAGGGGGACCCAGCCCGGGTCCGCGGCCGTGACGTTGCCGGGATTTGTGCCGATCCAGTTGCACGCCCCGGTCGGCACGGTGCCGGTCCACACCGCAGTCGAGTTATCCGCCATCGCTTTCGCGATGACCTGCTCGGCAACCCTACGGCCCAGCGCCAGGCCGGCGGTGTAGTCGCTCGGATACTGCAGACCGGCACGAACACGAGACCAGCCTGCCTGCTCCGCCATGTCCTGAAAGGACTGTGCTTCCGCCGGCAGGAAGAAGGCGAGAACGGCCGCCGCCGCCTGTGCCGCCGCGGCATGTTCCGACGGATACGAGGGGCTGTTGGGTACCGGGAGGGCCGTCGCGATCGCGCGACCCTGCCCTGATCCGTCCGCGCTCGGGGCGGGTCCCACGGGTCCGACTTGATTCCCGGCGCTCTGAGCGACACTCGGGCGGGGACGGTTGTAGAAGTACTTCGATTCCCACGTCGCAACCGTCGCGTCATACATCGCGATGGCGACGTATGTGTACACGCGGTGCGGATAGGCCGTCGTTGGCGTGCCGGCGAGCAGACGCGCGTTGATCAGATCGATCCAGCGATAAGCCGGTGCGCCGGCGTCCCAGAAGGCGATCTGCTTCTGCACCTCAGCGTCGTTGTGGCTGATGAGGTCCGCGAGCGTGCTCAATTCGGCTGTCGTCTCCGCTGTTCCCGGAGGGGGCGCAACGCGGTAACCCGCGCCGGAGGAAATCACCCAGGTCCGCCACTTTCCGGCATTCGGCTCGACCTGTCCTGTGCGTTGCGTTCCGGCATCGTTGCCCGCCGCCCACAACGGCGCGCAGACGGCGAGCGACGCGAGCATCAGCAGGAGTCTCCGCGTGATCATGTGCATTTCCTCGTCCTTTCTCCCAGCAACCGGAAGCGGTGGTGACAGGCGATCGGACGGTGATGGCAGGAGCACACTCCGCGCGCTCATCGCCGTCCGGAAGAGAATCCGAGCAAGCCGCTCCGGCATGGTCCGCCCGTTCTCGTCGTGGTTGCCCGGAGCATGAGGAGAGCGGCGGGGCGCGTCCAATCGTTTTTTTCGCTCGAATTGAGACGTGGATCTGATCAGTCCGTCGCTGCGCGCTGCGAGCGGATGGATCGGATCGGCAAGAAGAACCACCATCTAAGGTGGAAAGGGGAGAAGACATAAAAAAAGGAGCGCCTTGCGGCGCTCCTTTTTGGACGTCTGGGCTTTCGATCAGCTCCAGCGCGCCTCATAGCCGTAATAGTTGTAAACCTTCGTGCCGAAGGCCCGGTCGGAGGCTGCCGGCCAGTGTTTCTTGTCGAATCCCGGAGCCTGTTTCAGCCGCTCCTTGTCCACGTCGAGGACGAAGCCCTTCTCCTTGGGAGAAAGTTTCATCGCCTCGAGCGGGACCGCGAACAGCTTGTCCCCCATCCCGAGAAAGCCTCCGAAGGAGAGGACCGCGTAATCGACGCGGCCGTTAGTCGGATCGATCACGAGATCCTCGATCTTGCCGAGGTCTTCGCCCTTCGGGCTGACGACGGGATCGCCGATCAGCTTCGTCGCGGTGAGGGATATCCCTCCGTGCGTCGGTGTCGAACGGCTTTTTTCTACGCTACTCATGATTCCTCCTGAAACGGGTGAACACCTGGACACCGGCGGGACTGGAAAAGCCTCCCCGGGATCCCATCCTCGGAGCGCGAACGCCCTGGCGGACGCTCTAGCTGATTCGACCCTACCACCCCGAGAGGTCGTGTCAAGTGTAAATCTCGAGGACAGCGCGTCCCCGGAGGAGGACAGATCCCGTCCTGCAGGCGGTCTTAATGTATAATAAAGATCAGACCCCAATGCCCGGTTGAC
>DATNMZ010000527.1:0-11051 GCA_035602095.1 Thermoanaerobaculia bacterium | reverse complement strand
TCTCACGGCCCACGATGTGACTTATGTCCTGGGACATCACATCTACCGTCTACCGTCTCCCGGTCAGGGCTGCCTGTCTGCCGCGAGAGCGGCCGGGGTTCTAACTGGCTCTCCCGGCAGCCCGGCGCGAATCTCGGCCCGGATCGCGAGCGCCACGTCGGGCACGTTCGTGGTGACGGACGGGAGCCCGAGCGCGAGCAGCCGGCGGATTTCCGCCGGCTCGTCCGCCGTCCAGGGGTGTACGGGCAGGCCGGCGGTCTCCGCCTGCGCGAGAAGAGCGGGCGTCACGAGGTCGCGCCGCGGCCCGAGCGCGTCGACGTTCGGAAACAGCGGCGTGAGCCGACCCGGCTCCGGAAGCGCGACGGCGTGATCGATCAGGAAGCCCGTCGCGATCTCGGCGTCCGCCTCCCGCATCTTGCGGAGAAACTCGGCGTCGAACGAGGCGACGAGACACCGCGCGCGTACTCCAAACTCCGCCGCCACCCGGGCCACGCGCCGCGCCATGAGCGCGAGCTGCGTGTGGGTGGACGTCTTTACCTCGACAACGTAGCGCAGCGCGTGACCGTACCGGTGGAAGACTTCTTCGAGCTTCGGGATCCGGTACGGACCGAACTCCGACGGCAGCTGCAGCTTTTCGATTTCGCGCGCGGTGAAGGTCCGCACCGGGATTCTCTGCGTGCCGAGCACGATGTCCTCGTCGTGAAAGAGAACCGCCTCGCCGTCTCGCGTCTGTCGCAGATCGAACTCGACGGCGTCGGCTCCCAGATTCTCGGCGCAGTCGAGGCTGTCGATCGTATTCTCGCGCGCCCGCAGCGGGGCGCCGCGGTGTCCCACGATCCACTGCGGGTGCGGCTTCTTCCAATCGCTCATTTCGCTCATTCCCGGGCCATCGCTCCCGATTCTATTTCGGCGAGCACCCGGTCGAGCGCGGCGTCCGGGTCTGGAGCTCGAGTGACGGTCCGGCCGACGACCAGAAGGTCGGCCCCGCGTTCGATGGCGGCGCGAGGACTCGCCATTCTTTTCTGATCGTCGGCGTCGGCGCCGGCAAAACGGATCCCCGGGACCACGGTCAAGAACTCCGGTCCGCAGGCCTCGCGGATCCCGGTCAAGTCTTCGGGAGAACACACGACCCCGTCGAGGCCGCACTCGCGCGCGAGCATCGCCAGGCGCCGCGCGATGCCTTCCGGCGTTCCAGCGACGGGCAGGTCCGCGAGCGCGCGGCTGTCGAGAGAGGTCAGGAGCGTGACGCCGATGAGCCGCGGCCGCGGCTCCGCCCCGGCGAGACCTTCGCGTGCGGCGTTGAGCATCGCGCGTCCTCCCGAGGCATGAACGTTGATCATCGAAGCGCCGCTCCGCGCGGCCGCCCCCGCTGCCCGGCCGACGGTTCGCGGGATGTCGTGCAGCTTCAGGTCGAGAAATACGCGCGCGCCCGTCTCCGCCACTTCGGCGACGATGCCGGGTCCTTCCGCCACGAAGGCTTCCAGACCGATCTTCAGCCACGCAACCTTCGGAGAGAAACGCCGCGCCGCGGCGATCACCTCGCTCCGGGTAGAGAAATCGAGAGCCACACACAACCGGTCTCGCGGGTCCGACGACGCATTCATCCTTCCGCTCCCGCGTCGAGCCGCAGCGGCTCCTGCCCGTGCGCCCGGCCCACGAGCTCCCTTGCGGAGATTCCCTTCCCGGAGCAATACGCCTCGAGCTCCGCGACGAGCCGTCCGGAGACGCCGGGGTCGCGAAAATTCGCCGTCCCGACCTGGACGGCCGTGGCGCCGGCCGCCAGGAATTCCAGAACGTCGGAGAGCTCCGAGATCCCGCCGATCCCGACGAGCGGCATACCGGGGAGCGCCCGCGCCACCTGGTAAACCATTCGAACCGCCAGCGGACGGATCGCCGGCCCGGAGAGCCCGCCCGTCCCAAACGAGAGGCGCGGCCGCGCGGTCTCCGGATCGATCGCCATGCCGACGAAGGTATTGACGAGCGAGAGCGCGTCGGCGCCGCCGTCCCGGGCGGCGCGCGCCGACTCGACGAGATCGGGAGCGTTCGGGGAAAGCTTGACGAGAAGCGGCCGGCGCGTCGCCGCGCGCACCCGCTCGACGAGCGAGCCGGTCGCCGTCGGGGAGTTGCCGAAAAGCATCCCGCCCTTCTCGACGTTCGGGCAGGAAATGTTCAGCTCCACGGCCGCCAGACCCTCCGCGTTTTCGAGAGCGCGGACGACGGCGACGTAGTCCTCCTCGAGGTCCCCCCAGACGTTGGCGATCACCGTCACGCCGAGCGAACGCAGCCGGGGCAGCTTCTCCTCGAGAAAGGCTTGGACGCCGATGTTCTGAAGACCGATCGCATTCAACATCCCGGCGGGCGTCTCGCAGATCCGCGGCGGAGCATTGCCCGCGTGCGGTTGGAGAGAGAGCCCCTTCGTGCAGATGCCGCCGAGGCGGCCGAGGTCGACGAAGTCCGCGAACTCGAGCCCGTAGCCGAACGTGCCGGACGCGGTCAGGATCGGATTTGCGAGCTCGAGCGGACCGACGCGCACACGCAGGGGATATCGACTCTCCGCCGGCGTCACGGCACTACCTACCGCCTACCACCTAAGACCCGTCACTTGCCGCCTGCCACCTGTCACCTGTCACCTGTCACCTGACTGCCACCTGTCACCTGACTCCAGTCGATCCTCTCCGGAGGCAAAATGGGCCCTTCCTGGCAGGAGACGAGATACGGGGTGTGCCGGCCGGGGATGACGCAGCCGAGGCAAACCCCGAACCCGCATCCCATCTCCGCTTCGGTCGAGAACTCCGCAGAAAGCTGCAGCCGTTCCACAACCCGGGCCAGCGCGGCGAACATCGGCATCGGTCCGCAGGCGAAAACCCGCGCATATCCGCCCGAGGCCGCGTGCCGGGCGAAGAGATCCGTGACGAAGCCCGCTTCGCCGGCGGAGCCGTCGTTCGTCGCGAGGTAAGTGTCGCCGGCAACGACTCCCGCGAAGCGCTTCGAGAGGGCGAGGTCGGAGGCCGTCCTCCCGCCGAAGAAGAAATCGCCTGTCCACCCACCGGCTCGCAGCGCGCGCCACAGCAGCGGGAAAGGCGCCGCGCCGATCCCACCGGCGACGACCGCGACGCGGCTCCCCGCGGGGAGACCCGTAAGCGAGAATGAATTGCCGAGAGGTCCCAGGAGCCGCGCGTCCTGGCCCGCCCGCAGGCTCTCGAGGGCCGCCGTCCCCGCCCCGATCGTCTTCACGAGGAACTCCACTTCCCCCCGCCCGGGATCGGCGTCCGCCACGGAGTACGCGCGGCGCAGGTAGGGGCGAATCCGGCCCGGAAGGTCGAGCATCACGAACTGGCCGGGGGCGATCTCTCCCGCGAGCCGTGGGCTCGAGAACGTCGCCGAGAAGAGGCCGGGGGAAAAGAACCGGGTTGAGAGAAGGAGGGCGGTGTGGTCGGACCTCACCGCGCGGAGTCTACGTCAGCGGGGAGCGGGACCCGTCCGGAAGACCACGGTCCGGGCGACGTCGGGGCGGCCTCGACCCTTGCCCTTCCGCGACTCGACCTGAAAAATTGCGCCCACAGCGCTAGACCTTGAAACTGACTTCGGTCGGATCCTGCGCGCCCTCGTCTTCCGATTCAGGCCGCCCGGCTCGCTTCGCGCAGCGTTCGCATCGGATCGCGCCGTTGACCTCGTCGAACGGGCGGGCGTAGGTGCCGCAGCGGTAGCAGCGGCGCAGCGCCCGGTGATTGGCGTCGGCGTCCCGCTCAGGCTGGATCTGCAACATTTCCCATCTCATCGCCTTTTCTCGACTTTCCACCCCCGGGTTTGTCGGGAGCACCCTGGATAGAAGCAGAGGCGATGCCAATGCCAAATGATTGAAAAATAATGGTTTATCAACGAAACCCGACCCGATTCTGTAGCCCGTCGGAGGATTGCGTCCTCCGGCGAGGTCACTCGGGCCGGTTTGCCTCCGCGGCGAGCTCGTCGGCCATGCCGTCATGGCGGTGCGCGCGGGCGGCGGCGGCGCCCTGGCGGAAGGCCTCTCGGGCGGCCTCGAAGTCTCCGAGATTGCGCAGCGAGTGGCCGAGAATGCGGTAGGCGGCGCCCTCGTCCTTCGCCCGCGCCATGTAGTCGCGCAGGACCGCGACGGCCTGGCTCCACTGCTCTCCCTTGAAGTATTCGTTCGCGAGCATCAGGAGCGTCAGCGTGTTCGCGGGGTCTTTCTCCCGCATGCTTTCGAGGGTCGCGAGGCGGGAGTCGAACATGCGAGAGGAGGTCGCGGGCGCGTTCAATAGGCCGCGAGGCGATCGAGCGCCTTCCGGATGTGGCTCGCCTGCGGGAGGATGAAGTCCTCGACCTGGGGCTGATACGCGACGAAAGTGTCGGTCGCCGCAACCCGTTCGACGGGGGCGTCCAGGTAGGCAAAGAGCTCGGTCCCGATGCGGGCGGCGATCTCGGCCCCGTATCCCCAGGAGATGTTGTCCTCGTAGACGACGAGGGCCCGGTTGGTCTTCTGGACCGACCGCGAGATCGCCTCCCAGTCGTAAGGCGAGAGCGAGCGCAGATCGAGGATCTCGGCGGTCCGGCCGGTCTCCTCGGTGAAGGAGCGGGCGGCCTGGAGCGACCGGTACACGGTCGCCCCGTACGTGATGACGGTGACGTCGTTGCCGGGAGCCGCGACGGACGCGCGCCCGAACGGAATCGAGTAATCGGGCCCGGGATAGATCCCCTTGTTGTGCGTCTGCCGGTAGAGGTGCTTGTGCTCCAGGAAAAGGACGGGATCCTCGCAGCGGATGGCCGTGCGAAGCAGCCCGTTCGCGTCGAGGGCGTTGGAAGGCATGACGACGCGCAATCCGGGAATGTGCGTCATGAGAACGGCGCCGGACTGAGAGTGGTACACCGCGCCGCCCCCGATGTAGCCGCCCGTCGCCACGCGAACGACCACGGGCGCGGACCAGGAGTTGCCGGAGCGCCAGCGCAGGTTCGAGAGCTCGTTGTGGATCTGCATGTATGCCGGCCAGATGTAGTCGAAAAACTGGATCTCGACGACGGGCTTCAACCCGCGGACCGCCATGCCGATCGCCCGGCCGAGGATGTTGGCCTCCGCGAGCGGCGAGTTGAAGACGCGCTCCTTGCCGTAGAGACGCTGGAGGCCGGCCGTCAGCTTGAAGACGCCCCCCTTCCCTTTGCACTCCGCCAGGACCTCTTCCCGGGACGCGTCCGCGACGTCCTCGCCGAACAGAACGATGCGAGGGTCGCGCTTCATCTCGTCGCGCATGCACGCGTTCAACAGATCCACCATCGTCGTCGGCTTCGCGCCTTCGGTGAAGACCGGTTCCGTCGCGAACGCGTCCGAAGAGGGATCGACGTCGGGGGAGTACACGAAGTCGTAGGCGGATTCGGGTGCGGGGAGCGGAGCCGCGAGGGCGCGGTCCGCCGCCTCGTTCACCTCTTCGTCCACGTCCTGATGGAGGCGCGCGAGGTCGGCCTCGGCGAGGATGCCTTCCGCCAGCAGCAAGCGCGACATCGTTCGAAGCGGATCGCGCTCGGCGTCGCGCGCGCGCTCCTCCTTCGGACGGTACAGCACCTCGTCGTCCGAGAGGGAGTGACTGTAGGGCCGCACGACGTGGGCGTGAACGAGCGCCGGGCCCTTTCGCGAGCGGCAGTATTCCGCCGCGTAGCGCAGCGCATCGTAGGACTCCAGGAAATCGCAACCATCCACCTCGGCGAGGAAGAGGTTCGGGAACCCGCGCAGAAGCTTCGAGATCGAACCGCCCGGGGTATTCACCTCGACGGGCACCGAGATCGCGTAGCCGTTGTCCTCGATCAGGAAGAGCACGGGGAGCTTGAGCGTGCAGGCGGAGGAAATGGCTTCCCAGAACTCGCCCTCCGACGTCTGTCCTTCCCCCCCGGAAACGACGACGATCTCGTCCTTTTCGAAACCGCCCTGGGAGGCGAGCTCCGGAATGAGGCTTCTGCGCCACCCCGCCTCGGCGGCGCCGACCGCGTGCAGGAACTGCGTCCCGGTGCAGGAGGACTTGGAGATCAGGTTCAGGCGCCGGGAGCCCCAGTGGGAGGGCATCTGCCTTCCCGCGGAAGCCGGGTCCTCGCTCGACCCGAAGGCCTGAAGGAACATCTCGTAGGGCGTCACTCCGAGTTGAAGGCAGAGCGCCCGGTCGCGGTAATAGAGCTCGAACCAGTCGTAGCCGGGTCTCGAGACCATCCCCGCGGCGGTCGTGACCGCCTCGTGCCCGGCGCTGCTGATCTGGAAGTAGATGCGGTTCTGGCGCTTTAACTGGATCTCTTTGTCGTCGATCCGGCGGGAAAGATAGACGTTTCGGTAGGCGCCGACGAGGGCGGCAGGGGCCAGGCCGCGGTATTTGCTCGCCGAGACCTCCGTCGCCATGGCGGAAATCATACCAAGCGTGACAGTTCTCAGGAGTCAGTTCTCAGTTCTCAGTTCTCAGTTCTCAGTTCTGAGCGCCTCTGCGAGTCGTCAGCTGGCCCTGCGACCGGCTTTCCAGGCTGTCAGCTCGGGGAGACAGTCGGACCCCCGCTTCGACTCGAAACTGATAACTGATAACTGATAACTGACGACTACTTAGGAGCTCAAACTGAACCCGATTGCCCACGCTTCCAGCAAGAGCACGGTCAACGTCAGGATCAAGAAGAGGACCCCGATCCGGTGGGGGCGGGGGGTCGGAATCGAGCTCACGCGAAACCACACAAGCAGCCGTCATGCCAGCGGCCCGGCCCGGAAGGACCGGCTCCCCGATGCTGTTGTTATGCTCGGTCCCGCCATGAGCGTCCCGCAGCCTGAGCCCTTTACGCCGATCGTCCCGGTCCTGCCGCCGCGCCCTCCCGCGCCGGATCTGGCCTCCGTCGATCCGACGCTCGACCTCGAGGCCGAAATCCGTCGTCTGAAACGCCAAAAAAATGCGGTGCTCCTCGCCCACTATTACCAGGAGGAGGAGATCCAGGACCTCGCGGATTTCGTCGGCGACTCGCTCGACCTCTCCCGCAACGCCCAGAAGACCCAGGCGGACTTGATTGCCTTCGCCGGAGTCCGGTTCATGGCCGAGACGGCCAAGATCTTGAACCCGACCCGCAGGGTCGTGCTGCCGGATTACGAGGCGGGGTGCTCGCTCGAGAGCTCCTGCCCGCCGGGGGCCTTCCGCCGCTGGCGGGAGGAGCACCCGGGGGCGGTCTCCCTGACGTACATCAACTGCTCGGCCGCCGTGAAGGCGCTCTCCGACATCATCGTCACCTCGTCGAACGCGGAAAAGATCGTCGGGACCATCCCCCGGGACCGGGAGATTCTCTTCGCCCCCGACCGCCATCTCGGGGCGTTTCTCGTTCAGAAGACGGGCCGCCCGATGACGCTCTGGCCGGGCGCCTGCATCGTCCACGAGCAGTTCTCCGAGCGCGAGATCGTGAAGCTGAAGGCGAAGTACCCGGACGCGCTCCTCGCCGCGCATCCCGAGTGCCCGGAGGGGGTCCTGCGTTACGCGGACCACGTCGGCTCGACGCGCTCGATCTTGAATTACGCGACGACCGCGCCGGGCCGGACCTTCTTGATCGCGACGGAAGAGGGGATCATCCACCAGATGAAGAAGCTCGCGCCCGAGCGCCACTTCATTCCCGTCCCCCCGGACAACGGGTGCCGCTGCAACGAGTGTCCGTTCATGAAGTTGAACACGCTCGAGAAGCTTTATCTGTGCCTGCGGGACGAGCGCCCGGAGATCCTGCTCCCGGAGGACGTGCGCGCCGCGGCGGAGAAACCGCTGCTGAAGATGCTCGAGCTGTCGTAATCTGAGCCGCCCTTAGCCGTGAGGCGTTAGGCGTGAAGCGTTCAGCGTGAGGCGTTAAGCAAACAACCCGCTCGGCGGGCACAGATCCTGCTGGGGAATCTTCCTTTCGGAGGAGCAAATGGGCACCTACATCCTTCCGGACCTTCGCTACGACTACGGCTCTCTCGAACCCCACATCTCCGGCAAGATCATGGAGCTGCATCACGACAAGCACCACTCCGGGTACGTCAAGGGCGCCAACACGGCGCTCGAGAAGCTCGATGAGGCGCGCCAGAAGGAGGACTTCACCCGCCTGGCCGCCCTGGAAAAATCCCTGGCTTTCAATCTTTCCGGCCACGTCCTGCACTCCCTTTTCTGGCAAAACCTGACCCCGAAGGGAGGAGGGCGCCCCCACGGAGAGCTCGCCGAGGCGATCGACGCCGACTTCGGCGGTTTCGAGAAGCTGAAGAAGCAGATGAACGAGGTGGCCGGCACGATCATGGGGTCGGGCTGGGCGGCCCTCGTCTGGGAACCGCTCGGCAAGCGCCTTCTGACGACGCAGATCTACGACCACCAGTCCAACCTCGCCCAGGGCGGGGTTCCGCTCCTCGTTCTCGACGCGTGGGAGCACGCCTTCTACCTGCAGTACCAGAACCGCAAGACCGAGTTCTTCGAAGCGATCTGGAACGTCTGGAACTGGGAGGACGTCGCGAATCGGTTCGAAGCGGCGCGCCATGTGAACGTGGAGATCGTCGGCGCGGCAAAGTAGTCGAGTCGCGAAGTAGTCCCGCGGTTCCCCCGGGCGGGCTTACCCCGCCGCGGGGGAAACCGGCAGTCGTCCCGATCTCGGCATATTCTTTCGCCGCGCATGCACTTGCTCTTGCCGGAAGCGCTCGACGCCCGGCTTCGATCGTTCCTCGAAGAAGACATCGGGGGCCGCGACGTGACGACCGAAGCGACCGTGCCCTCCTCCGCCATGGCCACCGGACGAATTCTGGCCAGGAGCGAGTGCGTGGTCTCCGGCCTCGCCGCGGCGCGCCGGACCTTCGAGCTCCTGGATCCCGACCTCGTCTGGTCGGCCGCCGCGGCCGCCGGAGACCGCGTGTTGCCGGGAGCGCCGGTCGCGCGGCTGTCCGGGCGCGCGCGGGCGCTGCTGACCGCCGAGCGAGTGGCCTTGAACCTGCTCCAGCGGATGTCCGGCATCGCCACGGAGACCCGACGCTTCGTCGACGCGGTCGCCGGCACCGGCTGCCGGATCTACGACACTCGCAAGACCGCCCCTGGCCTGCGCGCCTTCGATCGCGAGGCGGTCCGGGACGGCGGCGGGGAGAACCACCGGGACACGCTCGCGGACATGGTCCTCATCAAGGACAACCACCGGCGACTCGCCGGCGGAGTCGGTCCGGCGGTCGCGGCCGCCCGGCGCCTCCTCCCGGCGGGCGGCGTCATCGAAGTGGAAGTCGAAAGCGAGGGAGAGCTGTCGGAGGCGCTCGCGGCCGGCGCCGATCGGATCCTGATCGACAATCAGAGCCCGGAGACGGTGAAGCGGTGGACCGCTCTCGCGCGCCGCGGGAATCCGCCTCCCTGGATCGAGGCGTCCGGAAACATGACGCTCGCGACCGTGCGGGAGTACGCGCTGGCGGGCCCGGATTGCGTCTCCGTGGGCGCGCTCACGCACTCCGTCCGCGCCGCGGATCTCGCCCTCGATCTGAACCTCGAGCCGCCTCGTGGCTGAGACCGACGTCCTCATTCTCGGAACGGGGATCGCCGGGAGCACCGCCGCACTGGCGGCCGCGCGGGAAGGCGCCCGCGTCACCGTCGTCACGCGCGCGGCAGAGGCTCGAGAGTCGAACACGTTCTGGGCGCAGGGAGGAATCGTCGCGCGCCCGCCCGGAGACACGCCGGAGCGGCTCGCCGCCGACATCGAGCGCGCCGGCGACGGTCTCTGCTCGCCCCCGGCGGTCGCGCTGCTCGCGCGCGAGGGGCCGGATCTGGTCGAGAAGCTCCTCGTCGAGGAGCTCGGCGTCCCCTTCGATCGCGAAGGGTCGGGTTTCCACTGGACGCTCGAGGGAGCGCATTCGGTGCCGAGGGTCCTTCACGTCAAGGACGAGACGGGAATGCCGATCGAGCGGGCGCTGCTGGCGGCATGCCGTGCGGAGCCGCGCATCGAATGGCGCCTCGAGACGACGGCCGTGGATCTGCTGACGCTGTCGCACGACTCCATCTCTCCGACGGACCGCTACAACCCGCCGCGCGCCATCGGGGCCTACCTTCTGGACCGCAAGAGCGGGCAGGTCTCGCCGCTCCTGGCGCACGAGACGATCCTGGCGACCGGCGGGCTCGGACAGGTGTACCTCCACACCACGAACCCGCAGGGGGCGCGCGGCGACGGGATCGCGATGTCGCGGCGCGCGGGCGCGAGGCTCTTGAACGTCGAGTTCATTCAGTTCCACCCCACGGCGCTCGTGCACCCGAAAGGGCGGTTGCTCCTGACCGAAGCCCTGCGCGGCGAAGGCGCGCGCATCACGGACATTTCCGGAAACGAGTTCCTTCGCGCCGTCCATCCCGACGGAGAGCTCGCGCCGCGCGACATCGTCGCGCGCGCCATCCATCAGCGCATGCTCGAACGAGACGACCCCCATGTCCTGCTCGACATCTCGCACAAGCCGGCCGCCTGGATCCGCGAGCGCTTCCCGGGCCTGACCGCGCGATGCCTCGATCTCGGGTTCGACCTGACGGCCGGGCCCGTGCCGGTGGTGCCGGCCGCCCACTACGCCTGCGGCGGCGTCGCCGTGGACAGCAACGGCCGGACGACTCTCGGGCACCTGCGGGCGGCGGGCGAGGTCTCCTGCACCGGCGTTCACGGGGCCAACCGCCTCGCCTCGACGTCTCTGCTCGAAGGACTGCTCTGGGGATGGCGCGCCGGGAAAGCGGCGGCGGGAGAGGCGCTGCGGCTCCGGGGGACGCCGCTCCCCGCGGTGCGGCCGTGGCATCCCGAGTTCGAGCCCGTCGATCCGGCCTTGATCGCGCAGGACTGGATGGTGATTCGCCACACGATGTGGAACTACGTCGGCCTGCTGCGATCGGAAAAGCGGCTCGACCGCGCCGGACGGATCCTCTCCGAGCTCCGCGTCGAGATCGAGGATTTCTACCGCAAGGGGACGATGTCCGACGCCCTGCTCGGCCTGCGCAACGGCGTCCAGACGGCGCTCGTCATCCAGGCGGCGGCGGCGGAAAACAGGACGTCGAGGGGGTCGCACTATAGGGAGGACCGGTGAG
>DATNMZ010000526.1:0-5831 GCA_035602095.1 Thermoanaerobaculia bacterium | reverse complement strand
GCGAAGCGTGCGCGGCGACGAGGTGGGAGCGGTGCTGCCGCAGGTTCTCCTCGAGCCCGATGGACGATAATCGCGGCGGAGAGGTCGACCCGACGATGTCGAAGTTCTGCGGGAAGAGTGCCGCGCTCGCCCTGTTGGTCGGCCTCGCCATCTCGGGGTGCGCGACGAGCCGGCGCGTCGTCGCCTCCCTGACCGCGAATTGCCGGGAGGTTCAGCCGGGCGTCGCGAACGAGATGATCCGGGACAATCCGAACGTGCTTCTCCTGGACGTCCGGCACGCGGACGAGTTCACGCCCGAGCTGCCCCACCTGCTCCGATGCCGCGAGGTGCCCCTGTCCGAGCTTCCGCGCCGGTTCGCGGAGCTCGCTGCCTGGAAGAAGGAAACGGTGGTCATCTTCAGCCGGGACGGGACCGACGCCGCCTCCGCGTGCGAGTTTCTCGCGCGGCAGGGCTTCCTGTACGTGTCCCACGTCGAGGGAGGCGTCGAGGAATGGCGGCGGCGGCGCTTCGGCCGGTTCGACGAGGCGAGGAGCTAAGCCCGATGACCTGGCAGAGCCTCCGGCCGTTTCTGGAGCACCTCGAGTCCCGGGGCGAGCTCCGGCGGATCGCAGCGCGCGTCTCGCCGCGCCTCGAGATCGCCGAGATCGCGGATCGAGCCGTGAAGGCGGGAGGGGAGGCGTTGCTCTTCGAGAACGTCGAAGGTTCCGCGATGCCGGTTGCGATCAACGTTTTCGCGTCGAAGGGCCGCATGCTGGAAGCGCTCGAGATCGGCTCGTACGCGGAGTGGGAGGAGCGGCTTCAACCCTTTCTCGACCCGAAAGCCCCCGAGGGGATCCTCGACAAGCTCCGAGCGCTCCCGAAGCTGCAGGAGCTCGCGTCCCTGTTTCCGAAGACGGTTCGCACGGGACCCTGCCAGGAGGTGGTCGAGACGGGAGACGCGGTGGACCTCTCCAAACTGCCCGTGCTGACGTGCTGGCCCCAGGACGGCGGCCCGTTCATCACGATGCCGCTCGTCATCACCACCGATCCGGTCTCGGGGAAAACGAACGTCGGCATGTACCGAATGCAGGTCTACGACCGCAACACCACCGCCATGCACTGGCAGAAGCACAAGGATGGCGCCGGCCAGGCGCGCGGGTACGAGAGGGAAGGGCGGCGGATGGAAGTCGCGGTCGCGATCGGCTGCGATCCCGCGACCGTGTTCTCGGGAGTCGCGCCTCTCCCGCCGGGAGTCTCCGAATTTCTTTTCGCCGGGTTCATCCGTGGAGAGCCCGTCCCTCTCGTGCGCGCCCGGACCGTGGACCTCCTCGTTCCGGCGGAAGCGGAGATCGTGCTGGAGGGATACATCGACCCGAAGGAGCGGCGCCGCGAGGGCCCGTTCGGCGACCACACCGGCTATTACTCCTTAGACGACGACTTCCCGGTCTTCCACGTCACCGCCGTCACTTCCCGCCGCGATCCGGTCTACCTGACCACGATCGTCGGGCCTCCGCCGATGGAGGACGGCTTCCTCGGGGAAGCCGTCGAGCGGCTCTTCCTTCCGCTCGTGAGAAAGACCATCCCCGAGATCGTGGACATGCACTTGCCCGTCGAAGGCGTGTTTCACAACCTGATGATCGTCTCGATCGACAAGCGCTTCCCCGGGCATGCGCGCAAGACCATGCATGCCATCTGGGGCACCGGCCAGATGATGTTCACGAAAGTGATCGTGGTCGTCGACTCGGATGTCGATGTGCGCGATCCCCGGCGCCTGCTCTGGAAGGCGCTCGCGGCGATCGACCCCGAGCGGGACATCGAGTTCGTGCACGGCCCGGTCGACGAGCTCGATCACGCCGCGCCGATCCCCTGCCTCGGGAGCAAGATGGGGATCGACGCGACCCGGAAGTGGAAGGAAGAGGGATTCGCGCGGCGCTGGCCCGACGAAATCACGATGAGCTCGGAGGTCCGCGCCCGGATCGATGCGCTCTGGCCGACGCTTCGAATCGGTTCGAAGCGGTGACCCGGCGGGAGGCACCCCGCGCCGAAATCGGGCAGCCTGCTGAAAAGCTGAGAAGCTGAAAAGCTGAAAAGCTAAGAAGCTTAAAAGCGGAAAAGCGGAAAAGGCGATGCGGACGCCATTTCCCGCCTCGTGCCGTCCGTCCCGCAGGGCGACGCTCCTCCGAGAGGACTCCGGTTCTTCAACTGCCTGTCCAATTCCGATACAATCCGGGGCTCATGCGGTCCCTGGTGGTCGACCCGCTCGGAGAATCCCGCGACGCGCTGCGGCGCGCCCTGGCCGGGGCGGGGGAACAGGTCCGGAGCGTCGAATCGATCGCGGAGGCGCGGCGGCTTCTGACGGATTTCCTCCCCGACGTCGTCGTCGTGGCGCTCGACGCGCCGGGCGGGGACGTTCTCGCCTTTCTCGAAGAGACCGCGGACGACGGTTCCCGATCGGTCTTTGCGCTCGTCGAAAGCGGCGCGCTCGAGCAGGGAGTGGCTTCGATGGAGCGCGGCGCGAACGATTTCCTCTGGCGCCCCGTCTCGCAGGCCCGAGTCGCCGTCCTGCTCTCCCGGCTGGCCGAGCGGCGAGAGCGCGCGTCGCGCACCGAGGAGCTCCGCGTCCGGCTGGTCCGCGCGGAAATCGACGCCACTCTCGCGGGGCGGTCCTCGCCGTGGCAGTCGGCGTTCGCCGAAATCGAGCGCGCCGCGGCCTCCGACCATCCGATTCTCCTGGCGGGCGAGGTCGGAACCGAGCAGGAAGAAACCGCCCGGGCGCTCCACGGGCTTTCGTCGCGCGGCGCCGGCGCGTTTGTCCAGGCCTCCGACGTGGACCGGCCGGTGGTCCCTCCGCCGCCGGGCCGCGGCACCCTCTTCGTGCCGTCACTCGAGCGCCGTTCCATCGCGCATCAGGAGGCGCTCTTCGACCTGGTCGACCGGCTCGCGGGGTTCCGCGCGGTGCTCGCCATCAACGAGTCTCCGGTCGAGGCCCTCTCCGCCGGGAAGCTCTCCCGCGGGCTCTTCGAGGTCCTGCAGGATTACATCGTTCATCTGCCGCCGCTGCGCGAGCGTGGAGACGACGTGGACCTGCTGGCGCGCCGGTTCCTCGCCGAGCGCGACCCTTCGCTCGCTTTCGATCCCGAAGCGCTGGACGCGCTGCGCGCCCACGACTGGCCGGGCAACATCCGGGAGCTCTCCGAGGTCGTGCGACGCGCGGCCGAGCTTTCGGACGGCGTCGTGGTCGGTCCGACCCTCGTTCTGTCGCTCCTGGCGGGCCCCCGGGCTCGCCGGCGCACGCGCCGCAAGAAGCCGCCCGTCGTCAAGATCGCCGTCGGGGCGTCTCTGGCCGACGTCGAGCGGCGCTTGATCCAGAAGACTCTCGAGTTCGCTCGCGGCAGCAAGCCGAAGACGGCGGAGCTCCTGAAGCTCTCGCTGAAGACGATCTACAACAAGATCAAGGAATACGGGCTCGAACTCTAAGAGGAGTCCCGGTCCGTGCGCGGGCCGGCTGACGGCCGGGTTCGGGTCGCGGACGCCTGAGACCTGCGGCGGGAGTAGACGCTCGAAGCCGTCCAGCGCGTCAAGGTCCTTCGGAACTGGATGGCGCTGCCGCATTTCGAGCACCGGACATCCACGACCTCGCCCATGCGATCCGGCGCGCAGCCGTAGAGAATCGTTCCGCACGCGCAGCGGACCGACGGGTGAGCGTTTTCATCCTTCGTCATGGCGTGACCTCCGCGATATCCGATTCTCCGCCCGTGTACCGAGCGGGAGTCCGAGAGTCTATATCCGGAGCGCAGGGCGCCTTCGTCGTATCGGACGCTTCGAAGGGATGTACGCTGGCGTACCAGGAGTGAAAGGCCGAAACCCGATGCTCATCGGCAGGGCGTTGCTCGCGATCGAGCGCAAGACTCTCCGTTTCGCGCTGACCGGACTATTGACCGTCGTGCTCGGTTGTTCCGATCGATCTCCGACTTCTCCGGACAAGGGAAAGGCTCTGCCGCCCGGCGTGTGGGGATCCGACGAGGCCAGCATGGCGATCGAGACGGGCAGCGCGAGGGTGGAGATCTTTGCCCAGGCAATGCCACCGAACGGTTGCTTCGGCTCTTACGGAGACATCACTCAGGAGATCCCGAATGGGCGTTTTTCCCTGGCCGGAACCTACACCCAGCTGACCGGCGTGTATCCGGGGAAGAGGGAGTATCCGGCGCAATTCTCGGGCTCCGTGGAAGGAACCCGGATGACCTTGACGATCACGATGCCCGGCCTGCCGCTCGTCCTGGGGCCCTATACCCTCACGTACGGTGTGACCAACGCGTGGGGGCCGTGCCTCTATCCCTGACGCCCTGACGCCTGAAGCCCTGACGACTCTCGGCTCCGGGTTTCGAGAGTCACGACCTAGCGTTCGCGCCCGGCGCCCGAACCGCCCTCCTGGCGGCCCGCACCGGAACCGCCGTGCTTGTCCGGAGTGGATCCCTTCGGTCCACCGGCAGAGCCGCGGGATCCCGATTGGCCTCTCGGACTGTTCGGATTCAGCGGACCTCGGTCATCCCGCTTTCGCTTCTTCCCGCGTCGGCTCGGTGTGTTTCTGGCCATCGTTCTTCTCCGTCCAGCCGGAAAGGGCCACGGTGCTGGAACTCGAATTCGCCAGGGATGCGCGCAGGCGGGCCGCTACCTCCGTGACGAACTTCCCCGTCATCAAATCCCGGTGACTCCGGTGATCGCCTGCGATCGGGTGGACCTCGATGCCTCCTCGCACCAGCTCCTTCCAGCCGAGCGTCGGTTCGGAGGCCCACTCGGGCGTCGAGAAGACGACCATCCTCCCGTCGTAGGGACGCGGCCGATAGTCGTCTTCGGCATGCCAGTTGTTCCTCAGGAAGAAACGCTGGCGAAGGAGAGCGGGCAGGGGTCGCCCTCGATCGGCGAGGCGGCGGCCGATCGAGTACTCGAGCGTTCGGGCGGGGCCGATCGCCCGCTCCCGAACCCTTTCGACGAGGTATGCCGGTCCGCGCCGGCGAAAGTTGCGCCAGTGGCCTGACACTCGTCTCGCGATGGAACGGAGAGCGGATTGGTCCGGCACGAGCAGCGTCGCGTCGAGACCCGCGCGGGAGGTCTCGTAACGCGGCCGACCTCCGTCGAAGGAGGCGAGCAGCGCGACCTCCTGCCCCTGCCGTCTCAGCTGCTGCGCCATTTCGAAGGCGAGGATCGCGCCAAAACAGAAGCCGGCGAGGTGATAGGGACCGTTCGGCTGAATCCCGCGAATCTCGCGAAGGTAGTGCGCCGCCATTTCGTCCACCCGCCTGTGCGGAGGATGTCGTCCGTAGAGGCCCTGGGCCTGGAGACCATAGACCGGCTGATCCGGTCCGAGCTCGCGAGCGAGGTCGTAGTAGAAGAGAATCGTCCCGGCACCGGCGTGCAGGCAGAAGAGCGGGGGACGACGACTCCCCGGGGTGATCGGCACGAGCGATGTCCAACGAGCCGCTGCCTCCTCGCCGCCGGAGAGCCTGGCCGCAAGCTTCTCGATCGTGGGGGCCTGAAGGAGCGAGGACGCCAGAAGGCGGGAGCCGAACGCTTTCTGGACCTCTTCGAACAAACGGGCGGCGAGGAGCGAGTGGCCCCCGAGATCGAAGAAGTCATCCGTCACGCCGATCGGCCGGACTCCAAAGATGCGCTCCCAGATCGCCGCGAGCCGCAGCTCCGAAGGGTCGCGCGGGGCGACGAACGCGGTGCCTTCGGAAGCGCGCTTCGAGTCGGGAGCCGGCAGGGCGCGGCGGTCGATCTTGCCGCTTGGCGTCATCGGGAGCGCGTCGAGAAAGACGAAAGCAGTCGGGACCATGTATTCCGGCAGCGAGGAT
>DATNMZ010000525.1:0-3562 GCA_035602095.1 Thermoanaerobaculia bacterium | reverse complement strand
CCCGGAGCCCTAGGACGACGTCGGTCGTCCGTTCTCAGTCTTCAGTCTTCAGTCTTCAGTTTTCACTTGGCTGAGGCTGATGGCTAACAGCTTCCGTCAAGCGATCTCCGTTGCGTGGTGCTTTACCCACTTCGCTTCCGCGATGAAGATCGTGTCCTCGCAAATGTTCGTCGCGAGATCTCCGACCCGCTCGAGGTTCTTCGAGATCGAGATGAGCTCCAGGCAGTAGGTGATCAGCGTCGGGTATTCCGCCATGTAGGTCAAAAGCTCGCGGATGATCGAGACGTTTTTCTCATCCAGGATGTCGTCCTTCTTGATCACCTGTTTGGCGAGCTTGGCGTCCCGGTTCACGAAAGCGTCGAGCGACTGTTTGAGCATCGTCTCGGCGACCTCGGCCATGTAGGAAATGTCGATGAAGGGCTTGAACGGGCGCTGCTGCGCCAGACGTTCGGCGCCTTCCGCGATGTTGACCGCATGATCGCCGATCCGCTCGAGGTCGTTGTTGATCTTGAGCGCGGCGATCAAGAACCGCAGGTCGACGGCGACCGGCTGCTGAAGCGCGAAGAGCTGGACGGCCAGGTCTTCGACTCTCATCTCCATCCGATCGATCTCGGAATCCGCGGCAATCACCGCACGCGCCTTCTCGAGATCCATGTCGATGAGCGCCTCGATCGCACGGTGGATCTGCCGCTCGACTTCTCCGCCCATCAAGATCAGATTGCGCCGCAACTCTTCGAGTTGCTCGGAAAAATGCTCTTTCACATCCGTCCTCTCTTCAGTTGCTCCAGAGTGCCTCGTTCGACAGCATCTCGAGATCCTTCTGCGTCGTCTCCTCGCTTCGATCCGCCGGCACCGCGCGGAAGGAACAGCGCCGGTCGAAGACCTTTTCGAACAGATCGGCCTTCCGGCGCGCCGACGCGAGCTCCGCTTCGCAGTCGCCGAGCGCCACGGCCTCGACTTCTACTTTACCCGACCGGACCCGGCAAGTCACCGAGGTGACGAGCTGGCGGTGGCTGCGGTCGAGCCCGTCGGCGATGCGGAGGATCCCCGCGAGCTTCTCGACGGCGGCGCGCAGATACGGGTTCAAACGCCGCCAGTTGTCGTGCCGTTCCTTCGGGCCGCCGCCCTTGTGGTATCGCGCGAGGGAGCCGAGCACTTCGATCTCCTCGGCGGAGAACCCGGTCAGGTCGCCGTGGGTGATCAGGTAGTAGGAATGCCTCTGGTGCTTGCTGTACCCGACCGAGCACCCGATGTCGTGCAGGAGCGCGCCGTACCGAAGCCACTCCCGCTCCTTCGCCGTGAGCTGATGGAGGGCGTGCGTCCGGTCGAAGATCTCGAGGGCGAGCCGGGCGACGTGCGCCGCATGCAGCACCTCGGCGTTCCCGCGCCGCAGAAGCCGATCGACGCTCCGGGCGCGGACGTCCCGATCTCCCCCTGCCGGGATCGCGGGCCCGGCGACGAAGTCGAGGAGGATGCCCTCCCGGAGGCCCCGGTCTCCCACGACGATTTCCTCCGCGCCCGCGTGCTTCAAGATCCAGGAGAGCAGGATCCCGCCCGGGAGCGCGATGTCGCGGCGCCGCGGGTCGAGCCCGGCGACTCGAAGTTTTTCCCGTGCCGTCGTTCTGCGGAGAATCCGATTTACTTTCTTCAACTCGCCGCGGGTCAGCGTCCGATGGCCGGACGGGAGCACCTCGCGTCCGAGCACGGCGCTCTCGTGAACCAGGGAGAGAGACTGGATCGTCCCCGAGGAGCCGACACACGTCTTGAAACCGGTCTTGCGCACGGCATCGACGGGCCGCTTCGCGACTGCGCGGATCTCCCTCTTCATCGACTTGCGGTCCTTGTCGCTCGGAGGATCGCCCCGCGCGAATCGGTCGGCGAGGCGGACGACTCCGAGCGGAAGGCTCTCGGAGAGCCGGACGTGCTGCCCGTCCGATACGACGAGCTCGGTGGATCCGCCCCCGATGTCGACTAAGAACAGAGGATCGAGCCGGGACGGAAACTCGCTCCGCGCGGCGAGGTGGATGAGGCGCGCCTCCTCGTCGCCGGAAATGACGTCCACGGTGACCCCCGTCCGGCGGCGGACCGCCTCGACGAACTCCTGTGCGTTCGCCGCTTCGCGGACGGCACAGGTGGCCGCGGCGCGGGCGAGCTCCGCTCCCGAGCCGCGAATGGACCGGAGGAATTGCTCGACCGTGGAAGCTGCCGCCTCGATGGCGTCGGCCGAGAGCCGGCCGGTCGAGAGCGTTTCGCTCCCGAGACGGACCAGCGACTTCTCGCGGGACAGGACCTCGAGAGTCCCGTCTTTCTCGACGGCGGCGACGAGGAGTTTTATCGAATTGGTTCCGATGTCGATGGCGGCAAGCCTGTTCACGGCCGCCCGATTGTCGTCTTTTCTACCGTGAGCGGGATGAACCTGACGTGAAAAGCGCGTGAAGGTCGGGGTGTCAGCGGCGAGCGGCGTGTCGGGTTCCGTGTCCATATAATAGCCGGTCTGTGCCGCAGCCGATCCCACTCTGGAAGACGAAGGCCCGCTCCGTCGAGAAAGCGGGCAAGCAATTCCGGCAGAAATCCCCGGACGCGATCCACGATTTGCGAGTCGCGCTGCGCCGCGTCTCGGCGACCGCGCACGCGCTCGGCCGGGACAAGCTCGCGAAACAGTCGAAGAAGCTCGTCCGGTCTCTCTCGGACCTGCGGCAGATCGAAGTGGACCGGCGTCTGCTCGCCCGGGTGCGCGAGCTCGGCTGGCTCCCCGAAGAGGTCGCCGCCGGGATCGACGCGCGCTGGGACTCGCTCCTCCGCGACGGAGAAAAGGATGCCGCGCGAAAGATCCGGGACGAACGGCTCGACCGCCTTGCCCGCAAATTGTCGCGCCTGTCGAAGAAGAAGCAGGGCGATCTTCTCTCCCGACTCGAGAAAGCGCACCGGCGCGCCGAAAGCGGCTTGACGACGCCTCCGGATGGGTCGAACGACCGGACGCTTCACCGCTACCGGCTGGCCGTCAAGCAGGCGCGCTATCTCACGGAGGACCTGGCCCTTGCCGGGCGGGGCGGCCTGGAGAAGGAGATCGAAGGGAAGAAACGCATTCAGGACGCGCTCGGCCGGTGGAACGACCTGCGTCTCTTCCGGCGGCACCTGGTGACGACCCGCGACGAGGCGGAGCGCCGGGGGACCGTCACGTTCGCGCTCGAGCTCGACCGCCTGATCGCCGCGCTCGACCCGGCCGTGCTCTCGGTCCGGAGTCAGGCGCTCGGGGTCGTCCGCGGGACTTCCGGCGCGGCCCCGTCGCGGCGCAGGCTCGCGAGAGCGACCGCACCCGCGCCGCGCATGTGACGCCGGCGGGATCGCCCGGCCCGCCGCGCGCGGCCGACGGCGGTTACGCTCTCCAATTTGATCGGGCGTCTCTTCGCGAGCTCGCGGCGCTCGGGTTCCGGCCGATCATCAGCTTCCGGAGCGGGACCTCTTACGAGTGCTCGCTCTTCGGACGACGAGCTTTCGCCCCGCTCCGCCCGCGGGACGAGGTCCTGCACGCAAGCGCGGAAATCCCTTCCGATCGGGCGGC
>DATNMZ010000524.1:0-6258 GCA_035602095.1 Thermoanaerobaculia bacterium | reverse complement strand
TTCCGCAAGCCTTCGCGCCGTTCCCAATGGGTTCCGCGACGGAAGTCCCCTCGGGGATTGCGGGAGGTTCCTCGGAAGATTCCGGGCTAGAGTGACTCGATGAGCGCGGTTTCCCGGATTTCTCCTCTCCGGCGGACGGCTCTCGCCGGGCTCACCGCCGCCGCCCTGCTCCAAGTCGCCGCCGGAGTGAACGCCGCCGACTGGCCGCAGTGGGGCCGCACGCCGGGACATGGAGCGAGCGCCTCCGTCGCCGCGCAGCCGATCGGCGCGATCCTCGCGGACTTCGTCTACGACCCGTTCGCCGCCGCGGCATCCGCAGAATCGGGCGGGAACCTGGTCGCGCACTACCCCGTGCCGCTTCTGGATGGCGCCGACGTCTACATGGAAGTGAAGACCGGGGCGTACGTCTCCTGCTCGCCGCCCGGATCCGGGAAGCCCGACCCCTGCGGACCCCGGGCCTGGGACCGTCAGGTCTGGAACGTCCAGAAGCTGCGCTGGTCGCGCGGAGCGCTCGTGCCCGTGTGGAGATTCGAAAGCGACTGGAAGCCCGAGCCCGACTCCGGCGCGGGGGGGAGCGGGCTGAGCGGTTGGGAGCCCGTCTTTCATCCGGCGCTCGCCGGCGACTTTCTCTACGTCCCCGGCCGGGGCGGCTCGGTCTTCCGTGTGTCGAAGGACACCGGGAGCGCCGTTCGAATCTCTCCGTTCGGCGCGATCGATCCCTCCGTCTTCGTCGCCGGCGGCCTCGCGGCGGACGCGGAAGGCGCCGTCTACTACAACGCGCTGGGGGTGGACCTCTTCGACCCGTGGGGCCGCGACGCCTGGGGCGCATGGCTCGTGAAGGTCCGGCCGGACGGCACCTCTCGAACGGCGAGCTTCGCGTCGCTGCTCCCGGACGCGCCGCGGCCTTTCGATCTCTGCGAGCAGGGCCTCACGGGGTCGCTCCCCTTCCCGCCGGATCCCGCCGCGGTTCCTCCCGCGAGCGCCTGCGCCTCGCAACGGCCCGCGGTCAACGCGGTTCCCGCGATCGCCCCGGACGGCACGATCTTCACGATCAGCCGAGCTCATTTTTCCGGCGGACACGGCTACGTCGTCGCCGTCGACCCGTCCTTCGCTCCGAAGTGGGCCGCGTCGCTGCGGGATCGGCTCCAGGATGGCTGCGGCGTTCTCCTGCCTCCCGACGGGACGCCCGGCGGGTGCCGGATCGGCTCGACGCCGGGCGTCGATCCCGCGACCAACCGGGCGCCGGCCGGGCGCGTGATCGATCTCTCGACATCTTCTCCCGTCGTGCTGCCCGATGGAGGCGTGCTGTACGGCGCCTATACCGGCTACAACTACCGGCGGGGCCACCTCTTCCGCTTCGATCCGCAGGGCCGGTTCGTCGCGACCTACGATTTCGGCTGGGACATCACGCCCGCGGTGTGGGCGCACGACGGAACGTATTCGATCCTCGTCAAGGACAATCACTATGAGGTCGGCTCCTATTGCGGCGACCCGGAGTTCTGCCCCGCCGAGCCGGGAAGTTACGAGATCGTCTCGCTCAATCCCTCGTTGAAGCCGGAATGGAAGTTCCGCAACACGAACACCGAGAGTTGCGCTCGGGAGGTCGACGGCGCGGTGTCCTGCGTGTCGGATCATCCGTACAGCTTCGAGTGGTGCGTCAACCAGCCCGCGGTCGACGCGGACGGCGTCGTGTACGCGAACAGCGAGGATGGCTTCCTCTACGCGATCGGGCCGAACGGCGCGCTGCTCCGGAAGATCTTCCTCGACCTCGCCCTCGGCGCCGCCTATACGCCGCTGTCGATCGGCGCGGACGGAATCGTGTACACCCAGAACAACGGGCACCTCTTCGCCGTCGGGAGTCCTTTCCGGCCGGCGCCCGTGCCACCGACGCGACGCCCCCGTCGTTTCCTCGAGACTTCGACCTCCCGGTCCGCCAGGTCTCTCGCTCCCGGGAGTTAAACTTCCCGGCATCGACCGCGAAGCCCCCTCGACGCCCCCGGCTCCAGCCCCTCCGGCGGCGGACGCCCCGGCCACGTACGAGGTGGAGGGCGGCGGCCGGCGCGCCTCGCGAGCCGCCCCGGAGAGAGTCGCGCAAGCTCCGGCACCGGCGCGGCCGGATCGCTTCGCGGTCTTCGTCACGCACGGGATGGGCGAGCAGATCCGCTTTCAGACTCTCGATCTCGTCGCCGAGGGACTTCGCGGGCAGGACGCCATCGAGCGCGGCGTCTCGATATCGGCGCTCCCTCCTCCCCGGGTGCGCAGCGTCCTCATGAGCGGCGAGCGCCTCCAGAGGGCGGAGCTCTTCCTCCGGCGCCCCGACGGAGGCGAGCGCGAAGTGCACGTCTACGAGGGGTACTGGGCGCCTCTGACCGAGGGGCAGGTGCGGCTGCGGGACGTTCTCGCGTTTCTTCTCCGCGGCGCGGTCAACGGGATCTGGAACGGGATCCGCCGTGGCGGGCTCGCGCGATGGCTCTTCGGCCGATACAGCTCTTTCCCCATTCCGCGCTCGACGCTCCCGGCGCTCCTGGTCTCGCTCGCGGCGCTCGTGGGCTTGATCGCGTTGAACGGCGCCGTAACCTTCGTGGGGCTCGTCGCGATCGCCCGCTCGCTCCTCGACCGGCCGCCGATGTGGCTGGACGGTCCGGTGTTCACCCGCCTCTTGACCGCGATGGAGTCCTTCCTCGCGCTCGTCGTGCTTTTCCTGGCGTCGCTTTTCGCCTCCTGGGCCCTGCGGCGCCGGACCTCCGCACGGTTCCTGCGGCGCGCCGCCGGCGCCCTTTCCATCTTCTTCCTGGCGCTCGTGCTCGCCGGCCTCGCCTTCGGAGGCGTCTGGCTTCCGGTCATATTCTGGATCCGCCTCGCGATGGGCGCGCCCGAGGCGGTCGGCCCGGCGCTCCCGGCGGCGAGCGTCCAGATCGTCGGCGCGATCTGCTGGCCCGTGCTCGTCGTCTTCTCGATCTGGGTGCGATCGCTCCTGGTGCAGTACCCCGGCGACCTGGCCGCCTATGTCTCGTCCTACACGCTGGACCGCTTCCACGACCTCCGCTCGCGCATCAAGGAGACGATCTGGACGAAGGCCCGTGCCATCTATGCCGCAGCCGGCGAGGGAGGCGTCGGGTTCGAGTACGCGGAATGCGCCGTGGTGGGCCATTCGCTCGGATCCGTGATCGCTTACGACACCCTGAATCGCCTGATCCTCGACGACACTCCGCCGCGCGCCGGCGAAGCCGACGCCGGGGGACTCAGCGTCGTCTCCCGCACGCGCCTGTTCCTGACTTTCGGATCCCCGCTGGACAAGACGGCGTTTCTCTTCGGCGTCCAGGGAATGCGGACGACCGAGGCGCGCGAGGCCCTCGCGGCCTCCGTTCAACCGATGCTCTGCGACTACGCGCTGCGGCCGCGCAAATGGATCAACATCTACTCCCCCTGGGACATCGTGAGCGGTTACCTGGACTACTACGACCCCCCCGGATCGACCGATCCTCGCAGGGTCGAAAACCGGATCGATCCGCACGCGACGACTCTTCTGAAGGCGCATCTCGAGTACTGGCGGAATCCGCTCCTCTTCCAGATCCTCCACCGCGAGCTGACCTCTTAGGCGTGGAGTCTCTCCGGATCGGCCTGCCGGCGCTCTTGCTGATCGTCGTGTACCTCGGGGCGATCAACGCACTCGGCGCCTGGATCGGGCGCGGCCAGAAGGACGCTCGGGAGTACTTCCTCGGAAGCCACGCGATGCCCTGGTGGGCGGTCCTGGGCTCCATCGTCGCGACCGAGACCTCGGCGCTCACCTTCCTCTCCGTGCCCGGAGACGCGTATCGGACCGGCTTCCTCTTCCTGCAGCTCGTCTTCGGCTACGTCATCGGCCGGATCGCGATCTCGTTCATCCTGCTTCCGAGCTACTTCCAGGGCGAGCTTTCGACGGCATACGCCCTGCTCGAGAAACGCTTCGGCGCGCTCACCCGCCGGTTCACGTCCACGCTCTTCATGGTGACGCGTGTCCTCGCCGCCTCCGTGCGGCTCGCCGTGCCCGCAATTCCGATCGCGCTCCTTCTCGGAATCCCCGTCTGGTCCGCCGTCCTACTTCTCGCCGCCGCGACCGCGCTCTACACTTTTCTGGGCGGAATCAAGGCCGTGATCTGGATCGACCTCATCCAGGTCTTCATCTATCTCTCCGGCGCGATCCTCGCGCTCTCATTCCTTCTCTCCCAGACGCCCGGTGGGCTCCCGGCGATCCTGCGCTACGCGGCGTCCGTAGGACAGCCGGTGCGTCTCTTCGATTTCCGGCTCGACTTCTCGCTTCCCTACACGTTCTGGGCGGGGGTCCTGGGCGGAACGTTTCTCACGATGGCGAGCCACGGCGCCGACCAGCTGATCGTGCAGCGCCTTCTCGCCTGCCGCACGCTCTCCGACGCGAGGCGGGCCCTGATCGGGAGCGGATTTCTCGTCCTCCTCCAGATGACGATGTTCGTCACGATCGGGATCGGCCTCTTCGCGTTCTTCCGCGCGCGGCCCATCTCGGCAGGCGCCCCCGCCGCCTTCGGCTCGCCGGACGAGATCTTCCCGACGTACATCGTCCGGCACCTGCCCCCCCTTCTCTCGGCGTACCTCGTCGCGGGAATGTTCTCCGCGGCCATGTGCTCGGAATCCTCCGCCTTGAACTCGCTTGCGTCGGCTCTCGCCAACGACGTCGTCGGCCCGATCGCGGGGAACCGCTGGCTCGAGGGGCGGCGGGGACTCCGGCTGGGACGGCTCCTGACCCTCTTCTGGAGCGGACTCCTCGCGCTTCTCGCCGTGGGTTTCAGCCGGCTCGGCCAATCTCAACCCGCGGTGCAGGTCGGGCTCGGACTCCTGAGCGTCACGGCCGGAGGGCTGCTCGGGGCCTTCCTGCTCGCGCTGTACGCGAGGCGCGCCCGCCAGGCGGACGTCTTGCTGGCGATCTCCTGCTCGGCCACCGTGATGATGGCGCTCTGGCTGGGCGCCCGGGGCTGGATCCCTCTGCCGCTCGCCCGCTCGATCGCCTGGCCCTGGTACTCGCTGATCGGATCGGCGATCTCCTTCGGCCTCGGAACGCTCTTATCCCTTCGCCATCGGACACCGTAGTCCCGGGACCGATCACCCGATCACCCGATCGCAGATTAATCACCCGATCACCCGATCGCAGATCACCCGATTCGAACCCGAGCCGCACTCTCCCGATCCCCTATCGCCACCCATCTCCTCGGAGCTCGAGCAGCCTCAGGCGGGCAGCGAGAAGTGCCTGGTGGGCAATGCCGGCCTGCTCCTGCGCGGCCCCGAGGGCGATCTGTGCGCGCTCGACGTCGTTCGTGCCTCCCCGCCCTTCCGCGGCGAGCTCCCGCGCGATCCGGACCGCTTCGCGGGCGGCCGCCTCCGCGCTGCGCGCCACGGCGATTTGACCGTCCGCGCGCGTCCCGTCGGCTTCCGCGAGGGTCACGGTAAGCTCCACGTCCCGCTCGCGGGCCTTGAGCAACGCCTCGGCGCGCGCCAGGCGCGCGCGGGCCGCGGCCGCCGCCTGCGCCGTGCGCCCGCTCGTCCACAGCGGCACGGAAATCGTCACCGCCGCGGCGAAGTCGTCGGGCTTGAAGCGCACGAAGTACTGGTCGAAGTGGTTGTAGCTCGCCAGGCGCAGGTACTGCGCCTCCGCGGCGATCACGGGGCGAAACGACCGGCCGGCGATCTCGGCCGCTCGCGCCAGCGAGTCGATCTCCCGAGTGAGGGCGACGATCTCGGGATCGCTCGACCGCGCTGCCTCGAGGTTTCCGGACGGGGGAGGGCCCGGCAGCGCCGCGAGCGGGTCGTCGGTGAGCGCCAGGGGAGCTCCCGCCGGCCAGTCCAAGAGCCGCCGGAGCTCGAGCGCGTCGAAGTCGCGCGAGAGGGAACGGTCGAGAAGCTTTTGCTTGGCCCGCGCGACTTCGAGTCCGGCGTTCTCGACGTCGAGGTCGGTCAAACGCCCTTCGGCGCGGAGGGCAGCGGCGCGGCGAAAAATCGCCTCGCGCGCCTCGAGGTCACCGCGCGCCGCCTCGGAGAGCGCCGCGCCGGCGGTGTTGCGGCCGTAGGCGGCGACAACGGCTCGGATCGTCGCGGCCGCGGCGCGAGACAGATCCGCCTGGCGTCCCGCCAGCACGGCCCGGGCGGCCAGAGCTCCCTCGCGCCGCGCCGGGTCGTACAGGCTCGTCCGGACGGACACCCCGAAAATCGCGGGGACCTGGCCCGCTACGGCGACCGGCAGGCCCGTCGAGT
>DATNMZ010000523.1:0-5331 GCA_035602095.1 Thermoanaerobaculia bacterium | reverse complement strand
CGGCAAGGTCCTGTGGAAGCAGCGCGACCACGACGTCCAGATGGAGGACGTTCGCCGGGAGCTCGACCGGCTGCTCTCGAAGTAGGGGGCGAGCTGCCCGAACGCTCAGGGCCGATTCTCGGGCGCGGGAAAACCAGGCGTCCGCGGCGAGGGGCGCCTCATTTCTGCTTGATCTCCGCGGCCACCTTCACGGCCCCTTCGGTTCCCGGTAGCCGCACAGCCGGCAGCGGCCGGGAGCGGCGCCGGGGACCGCCCCTGGGAGTTCGCCGGAAGTCTGCAACGAGCCGGTCGAGAGCGGCGCGCCTCCGGGACTTCGCTGGAGGGCCGGGCCGGGCGCTCGGCGGAAGCGATCCGGTCCTCGCCGCGCGGGACGCGCGAATGCGCTGTTGAGGGGAACCCGGCGCCCCGCGCTGTGCAGGGCGAGGGCGAGCGCTCTGCCGGCGGCGGCGAGAAGACCCGGCAGTTGAGGCGCGAGAGACCAGGCTCCCGGGTTCAACAGGAGGGCGAAGGTGCGCAACGGCATGAAGTCCTCCGCTCCGAGTGACGGGCGGGCGGCGCCGGAGATTACGGAGCGCGCAGCGTTGCGCGGACGTGCAAGGCGGGACCGCCTGCCGATCAGCCCGTGGCGGCGCCCGCCGGAAGGGACGCGCGGTTTTCGCCCGCGCAGAACTGCGAAACCACCTCCAGGAGCCGCTCCACGTCCACGGGCTTCGAGATGAAAGACGTGATCCCGAGCAGGGCCGCCTCCCCTCGGTCGCGAGCGTCTGCGGTAAAGGCGACGACGGGGACTTCGGCGATGCGAGGGTCTCGCAGCTGTTCGCGGCGGAACTCGATGCCCGTCATGACGGGCATGCGCATGTCGAGCAGCACCAGGCAGAATTCGGCGGCGCCGGAGCCGCGGAGAGCGTCCAGAGCCTCTCGCCCGTCCGCCGCGCCGGCGACCGCGAATCCTTCCTCTTCGAGGATCTCCGTGACCGCGTCCCGGAGATCGCGGTCGTCTTCGACCACGAGAACGGATCCTCTCGTCGCGCGCATGCCCGGGCGATTGCGAAGCGCGTGCCGGGTCTCTTCTTGACGTCGATTCCGGCACGGATCCTGCTCCATCCTGGAATCCGGAAGGAACAGGCTCGCCCTTCCGGGATTCCGCGGAGCCGCCTCAGCCGTTTGGGCCGCGTTCAAGCGCGGCCCTGATACCCTTTTTTCGATGCGGCGCCTCTGCTTCGCCGGAGTCCTCTTCGGGCTGGCGCTCGCGGGCGCGGCGAGAGCGGAACGGCCCTCCGCCGAGTGGCGCACCCTCGAGACGGCGCACTTCCGAGTTCACTTCCCCGCTGCGTTTGCCCGCTGGGCGGCGCGCGCCGCCTCGGCGCTCGAAGGCGTGCACGGTCGTGTTTCGGAATACGTCGGGTACGAGCCCACCCGCCCGATCGATGTCGTCGTCTCCGATCCGGAGGCGGATTCGAACGGAATCGCGTTCCCGTTTCTGGACCGGCCGCGCATCGACCTCTGGACGACACCGCCGACGCCCGAATCGGGGATCGGCGAGTTCCGTGACTGGACCGAGCTTCTCGTCACGCATGAATTCGCTCACATCGTGCACCTGACCAGGCCGCGCAATCGGCCGGGCGCGCTGGAGCGCATCCTGCCGCTTCCCATCGGACCCGTTTTCTGGAACTCGCCGCGCTGGGTCGCCGAGGGCTACGCGACACTCGTCGAAGGCGCTCTCACCGGATCGGGGAGACCTTCCTCGATTTACCGGGCGATGGTTCTCCGGCGATTCGCGATCGAAGGCAAGCTGCCGTCCTACTCGGGGCTCAACGCGTCTTCCGGCTGGCTTGGGGGCTCGATGGCGTATCTCGTGGGCTCGAGCTTCCTCGAATGGCTCGAAGCGCATGAGGCCGCGGGCAGCCTGCGCCGGCTCTGGAAACGGATGGCCTCCCGGCGAGGAGGGGGATTCGGCGCCGCCTTCCGGGCCGTCTTCGGCCGACCTCCTTCGGACCTGTACGATCGATTCCGAGCCGAGCTCACGGCCCGCGCTCTCGAGCAGGAGCGCCAGCTCGACGCCGCGGGGCTCGTCGCCGGCGAGAAGTGGCAGAGGCTGGAAGGGGGTACCGACTCGCCGCAGGTCAGCCCCGACGGCGCCCGGCTTCTCGCGCGGCGAGCGCCCCGGCGGGGCGAGAGCTTTCTGGCTGTCTGGACGCTCGCGCCCTCTCCGCGGGAGCGGGAGGGAGAGGCGCGGCGGCGCCAGCGCGAACGCGAGCTGCTCGAAGACCCGAACGAAGTCCCGGAGAAGCGCGAGCTCCCGGAGCCCCGCGTCCCGGCTCGAACTCTGCCGCGGGCAAACGGATACTCGCCCGAGGACGCCCGCTGGATGCCCGACTCCCGGCGGGTGCTCTTCACGAGGCGAGCGCCGGGGCCCGACGGCACGCTTCATCGAGACCTCTTCCTCTGGGATACGGAGTCGGGCTCGGTTTCGCGGCGAACACACCTCGCCGATCTCTCGGACGCGGACCCCACCCGGGAGGACTCTGCCGTCGCCGTTCGCGACCGGTACGGCGCCTCGGAGCTCGTGCGCGTCGACCTCGCGACCGGTCAGGTCACGCCGCTCGCGCCCCCGCCGGCCGGCGATCCGTGGCAGGTCTGGAGTCATCCCCGACTCTCCCCGGACGGCACCCGGATCGCGGCGCTCCTTCATCGGCAGGGCCGCTGGCGGCTGGTGCTCCTTCCGGCGAGCGGCGGCGGCGAGCCGCGGGAGATCCCGGCGCCGGGAGGGATCTTCGGCGCCCCGGCGTGGTCCCCGGACGGACGGCGCCTCTACGCGGCGACGGACGGCTCCGGTGTCTGGGAGCTCACGGAGTTCGACGCCGGCTCGGGCGCGGCGCGGTCCCTGACGCGCGTCACCGGCGGCGCGTTTTCCGCCGCTCCCGAGCCGGACGGCAAAGCGCTTTTTTTTCTGGAGCTGACGGCCAGGGGCGTGGACCTGCGGCGCCTGACGCTTCCCGCCGACCCGCCGGCCCCGTTGCCCGCGCCGCTTCCCGCGATTCTTCCGCCGCCAGCGTCGCAGGAACGGCCGCTCACGCTCGCCCCCGTGGGACCGCCGCGCCGCTACCGCGCGCGGGAAACGCACGTGGTCCGGCTGTTCTCGGCCTTCACGACCGGCCCGGACGGCTCTTCCTACCAGACGGGGATCCAGGGCACCGACGTGCTCGGGCGCCTCGACTGGATCGCAGCGGCCGCGTTTGGAAACGCGGCGGGGCCGCGGGGCGGCACGGTCGCTCTCTCCTGGTTGGGCCTCCCGGTGGAGCTCCGGGCGCAGATCTTCTCCGCGCTCGAGCGGCCGGGCGGGCAGAGACTCGTCGCCCGGCAAGAGCTCGATTCGGAACGGCAGGGTGGAGCGGTGACGGCCTCCTGGCAGGTGTTTCTTCCGTCGGGGAGGATCCGGGCGGACGCGTGGGCCGGCGCGACGCGCGTCGAATCGCTCGCGGAGGATGTCCGGTTCAACCGCGCGCTCGCGGGCGCCCGCGCGCGTGCGGAATGGCGCCGCTTTCGAGCGAAGAACGGCGTGGCCGCGGCGGTGGAGGGAGGGGGCGAGTTCGGCCGGACGCGAAACTCCCCGTGGAGCGCGCGGTGGGGCGGAGTTCGCGTGTCGGGCTCCGCCGCCGGCGCGACCCTTTCGTTTCTGGCGCGGACCGGGGCGACCGGAGGCACCCCGACGACGTTCGACCTCTTCGCGATCGGGGGAGCTCCCTCGACCATCCTGCCGCCCGCGCTCGACGAGAACCGGATCGGCAGTCCCGCGCTGCCCGCGGCGTCGCAGATCGGTGAGCGGTTCGAAGGCTTCCGCGCCGCTCTTTCTTCGGCGAGCTGGCCGTTGTCGCTTTACGCCGAGCGATGGCGGGCGTGGTCCGGGGCCGTGCGGCCCGACCCGATCCGGGTCGAAGGAGTGGAGCTGCGGCTCGACCGGCTGGTTTCTCTCGCCGACTCTCTGTCTCTCTACGCGGGGGCCGCCCGCGTGCGCAGCCGGGCCCCGCGCTTCGACTCGATTCGCGGCTACGCGGGGTTGATCTACCGGCCGTAGCCGGAGGCGGCCCGCCGGAAAGTCCGTCGGCGATCAGTCTTCGTAGTATCGGCGGGCGAAGACCGTTCCCTTCCTTCCGACGAGCGCGATCCGAGTTTCGTGAAATCCCCGCGGACCCTCGGGCTTGCGGAAGACGAGCACGTAGCGGCCGGAGATCGCGCGCCGGACCCGCTCCATCGCGAGGCCTGGGAAGATGTGCGTCTTCGCGTACGCGCCGCCTGTCAGATCCGCGATGTTCGCCAGCGAGCCCTCGAGCGAGTGGTAATCGGCGTTGGTGACGTCGAGGCTGAAAATCGTGATCCGGGCCCGGGCGAGCGCCGGGAGAGCATCGGCGTAGTCGATCTGATCGCGGGGGTTCGGGCCGGCCAGGCCGCCGATCGTTCCGAGGCCCCACCCGAAGAAGAGCAGCGACTTACCCCCCAGGATCGGCTCGGCCGCGCCCGCGATCAGGGCGAGCGCGCGCTCGGGCGTCACGGCCCGGCGGGCGCCCGCGTAGTCGAAATGCCGGGCGAGAGAGGGACCCGGCTCGGGGGCGACTGCGGGAGCGGGACCGGTGCGCAGCGCGTCGTGGATCCCCGCGAGGATTCTGGCCCGGTCGGCCGTGAAGTCCTGCCGCAGCTTCAAGTGAGAGTCGAACGAGAGAACGGCCACGCGATCGGTGGGGAGGAGAGTGTCGAGAAACCGCCTCGCCTGGAGACCCATGCGTACGAGCCCGACGAGACGGGAGATGGTGTAGTCCGTCTGGAAGAAAAAGATCAGAAGCCTGCCGGGAGCCGTCTCGGCGCGCCGCCCCGACCGGCCGCCGTCCGGAGCGCCCGGCGGGGCGTCCGCGCCTGTGGCGTCCGATGGGACCTCCGGTTCTCCCGCCGGCACCCACTCGACGGATTCGAGCGGCACCGGCCTGCCGTCCACGACGACGCGGAAATCGCGCCGCTCGAGCCCGGGAATCGACTCGCCGCGGCCGTCGGTGACGTGCGCGTCGATCACGACGCGCTCGACGCGGGCCTCCTCGCGGTAGCCGCCGGACCGCGGCGTTCCCGGGGGCGTCTGTCCCGACAGCCAGCCACCGGCGAGCGCCCACGCGGCGAGGCCGTACGCAATTCCGCGCCGGCAGGCGCTTCGAAAACCAAACGCCATCTCCATACGATAACCCCGCACGGGCGGCTGCGGACGGGCGGTCTCCGAAACAACGTCGCGCATTTCGACGCTCTCGATCGTCCTTCACCCGATCACCCGATTGATCACCCGATCACCCG
>DATNMZ010000522.1:0-6794 GCA_035602095.1 Thermoanaerobaculia bacterium | reverse complement strand
GCTTGCCGGAGCGGCCGGCGGGGGGGATTCGAACTCGAGCGCGGCAGGAACGGAAGAGACGGGCTCGGGACGGGGAGCCGAAGGTTTCGGCGGCGCAGGTTTCGGCGGCGCCGCGGGCGTCGCAGGCGCCGGGGCAGCCGGCCGGGCGCCGCGGTCGTCGCCGAGCATTCGCTTCTTGAGCGAGCGAAGAGTCAGCTTGGAGATCGCCTTCAGAGTCTCGAAGACGCCCGTTCCGACGACCGCGCACGCCTCGTAGCTCTCGTACACGCTCTTGGGGTTGAGCGTCTCCTCGAGGTCCTGGAGGGAGAGGATGTTCGAGAGGTCGCGCTTGTTGTATTGGAGCACGAGGGGAAGGTCTTCGATCTTGAGGGAGATCTCGGCGAGGTTCGTGCGCAGGTTGTTGAAACTTTCGACGTTCGCGTCCTTCATCGCCTTCTGCGAATCGGCGACGAAGACAATGCCGTCGACCCCCTTGAGCACGAGCTTGCGCGTCGTGTTGTAGAAGACCTGGCCGGGAACCGTGTAGAGCTGAACCCGAGTCTTGAACCCCCCGATGACCCCGACGTCGAGAGGGAGCAGGTCGAAGAACAGCGTCCGGTCGGTCTCCGTCTCGAGAGACACCATTTCTCCGCGGGACCCCGGGGAGGTTCGGCCATAGATGTGGTGGAGGTTGGTCGTCTTCCCGCAGAGACCAGGACCGTAATAGACGATCTTGGCCGCCATCTGCATCGTGGCGTAGTTGAAGAAAACCATGGGCTGATTATGCTCTCGCGGGTCGCGTGGGCTCCAGGGAATCTAACATGCCCAGATCGCGCGAAGTTCGTCTTCCCGGCCCCTTCCGGGCGTGCGGGCGAGTGTTTCTTCGGCGAGCAACGCGTAAAGGCGCAGCAGCTCCGGGTGTCCCGCGAGCGCGTCTCGATGGGACCGCACCGTTCCGAGGTCTCGCCGCGCGATGGGCCCCGTCAGAGCCTCGTCGAACGGGTAAAGCTCCGCGGCGGCCACCGCGCGGGCGGCGAGCGCAGCCAGCGCGGAGCGCGAATCCTCTTCCCCGATGCCGGCGAGAGACCACGCACGGGCCGCCGCCGCGACGAGCGCCACCGCGCCGCCTGCCGCCAGAGTCGCACCGGCGTGGTAGAGAGCCTTGGCCCCCGGCGGAATCCGATGCGCGTGGGCCCCGAGCAGCCGGACGAAACCGGCCGCCGAGTCGCAAGCGGCATCGTCGCCTTCCACGGCGACGAAAGCGCCGGCGAGCGTCTCATCCGAAGCCCCGGTGAATGCCCGGAGCGGATGCATCGAGCCGACGGCCGTTCCCTGGCGCCGGAGCGGCGCGAGAACCTCCGCCGGCAGCACGCCCGAAAGATGAAAGGCGAGACCGCAGGTTCCGCGTCCGGCGGCGACGCGGGCCGCCTCGGAAACCGCGTCATCGGAAACGGCGAGGACCAGCACGGCGCTCGCGAAAGAAGAGGCGGCAAGAGCCCCCGGCCGCCCGGCGCCAATTGCCGCCGCGCCCGCCCGAGCCGACGCCTCCGTCCGCGCCAGCACGTCGTCGACACGTCCCCCCGAAAGAAGCCAGGTCCGGGCGAACGCCCGCCCGGCCCGCCCGGGGCCGATCAGGGTCAAAGAGGGGAGCGCCGAGACGTCCATCGAGCCAGTCTAAAGGGGATTCGAATACTCTCGTAAAGGCGCTCGGAACGCGGACGCTCGCGATTTGACTCCGGGAAGACTCAACGGTACCTTACTGTTAGCACTCAAGCGGCGGGACTGCCAGATGCGCCGCCACAGAACAAAAAAGATGCCCTCATCTCTCCACGCGCTCGACAGCCGCAGCCGGACGATCTTAAAAGAGATCATCCGCGTCCACGTGGACACGGGCAGGCCCGTGTCGTCGCGGGCGCTCTTCAAGTCGAGCCGATTCGACCTGTCCCCGGCCTCGATACGAAACATCATGGCGGATTTGACGGACGCGGGCTTTCTCGCCCAGCCCCACACATCGGCCGGCCGGATCCCGACCGATCGGGCCTATCGCCTCTACATCGACGAGCTCATGCGCCATCGAATGGTGGCCGAGGACGTTCGCGAGCAGGTGGACTTCGACCTCGCTTCCGCGGGAGCGGACGTGGCTCGCCTTTTCCAGGCCGCCTCGAGGCTGCTGTCCCGGCTCTCCGGGGAAGTGGGATTCGTCGTCGCCCCCGACGCCCTGCACACCGTCGTCCAGTCGGTGCGATTTCTCTCGGTCGCCCCGGGAAAGATCCTGGCGATCCAGGTGAACGAGCCGGACGTCGTCGTCTCGCGCGTGATCGAGACCGACGCCGAATACACCGGCGAGGAGCTCGAGGCGATCAGCCAGCGCATCACGCGCGAATTCTGCGGGCGCAATCTCCACGAGGTCCGCAAACGGCTCCTGGCCGCGATGGCGGAGGAGAAAGCGGCCTGCGATCGGATGCTCGGGCGGGCCCTCTCCCTCGGCGGGCAGGCTCTCGAGTATTCCGGGTCGGACGAGCGAGTCTACGTCGAAGGGGCCGTGACACTCCTCGACAAGCCCGAATTTGCGAACGTCGAATCCTTGAAGCGCGTGTTCCTGACGTTCGATGAGAAGGCGCGCCTCCTCGATCTGCTGGCGCGGTACCTGGATTCCAAGGGCACGAGCGTGGTTCTGGGCTCGGAAGAAGCCCTGACGGCGGACCCTCGTCTCTCCGCGGTCTTGACCTCTTACGGCACGGGAGAGACACTGACGGGAATGCTCGGCGTCATCGGGCCCGCGCGTCGCGAATACCCGCGGGTCATTCCCGTCGTCGAGCTGCTCGGGCGCGCCCTTTCGGACCGCCTCGAGCGGCGTGAGGCACGCGACAGGGAGGACTCGTCGGAATGAGAGACCGCGACAAGGACATCGGGGTGTCGGCCACGGACCCCGACCGAATCGAGCTGGAGGACTCGGGGGACAGCCTCCAGGCGGCGCTCGCCGAGGAGGAGCGCTCCGCCATCGCGGCCGCGGAAGAGAAGCTCCAGTCGGTCATGGGCGATCTCGACGAGCTGAAAGACCGCCACCGGCGCAAGCTCGCCGAGTTCGAGAACATGCGCAAGCGTACCGAGCGGGAGAAGGGCGAGTACCTGCGCGTGGCCCTCGGGAAATTCATCGGCGACTTCCTGACGATTTCCGACGACTTCGATCGTGCGCTCGCGCACGCGACCCCGGAGGAGAAGGCGACCGACTTTGGCCAGGGCGTCGGCCTCATTCAGCGCAAGCTCGCCGAGCTCTGGAAAAAGTATGGCCTGGAGGAGATCGACACGTCCGGATCCTTCGACCCGAACGTTCACGAGGCGGTCGCCACGGAGCCGTCCAAAGACCTCCCGAAGGACACCATCCTCGAGGTGATGCGCAAGGGGTACAAGTTGAATGACAAGCTGATCCGTCCGGCTCTCGTCAAGGTGACGGTGCCCGAGAAGGCGGAGGGGTAGGGAGTCCGGAGAGCGTCGGGTCGGGATGACTGGGCGGGTCGACTTCTTCCCGCCCGCGGAGGAACGCTTTGGGCAGAATCCTCGGAATCGATCTCGGGACCACGAACTGCTGCGTGGCGGTCGTCGAGGGGGCGACTCCGCAGGTGCTTTCGAATCGGGAAGGCAGCCGGACGACGCCGTCGATCGTCGGATTCACCGAGGACAACGAGAAGCTCGTCGGCCAGATCGCCAAGCGCCAGTCGATCACGAATCCGATGAACACCGTCTTCGCGGTCAAGCGGCTGCTCGGCCGCAAGTACGACTCGGAGGAGACCCAGCACGCCCGGGAAGTGCTCCCCTACGAGATCGTCCGCGCCGTCAATGGCGACGTGAAGATTCGAGCGCGCGCCCGCGAGTACAGCCCCGAGGAGATCTCCGCGTTCATCCTGAAAGAGATCAAGGAGTTCTCCGAAGAGGCGCTCGGTGAGGAGATAACGGAGGCCATCATCACCGTCCCCGCGTATTTCGACGACGCCCAGCGCCAGGCGACGCGGGACGCCGGCCGGATCGCGGGGCTCGAAGTCCTCCGGATCATCAACGAGCCGACGGCCGCGTCGCTCGCGTACGGGCTCGAGCGCAAGGACAGCGAGATCGTCGCCGTGTATGACCTCGGCGGAGGAACGTTCGACATATCGATCCTCGAGCTCGGCGACGGGATCTACGAGGTGAAGGCCACCGCCGGCGACACGTATCTCGGCGGAGAAGACTTCGACAAGAAGATCATGGACTGGCTCCTGGACGACTTCAAGAAATCGACGGGCATCGACCTCCGGCAGGACCGGATGGCCCTCCAGCGCCTCAAGGAGGCCGCGGAGAAGGCGAAGTGCGAGCTCTCGACCGCGAACGAGTCCACGATCACGCTGCCGTTCATCTCGGCGGACGCCTCCGGTCCAAAGCACATCAATCGGACGCTCACCCGGGAGCGCCTCGAATCGATCGTCGCCGATCTGATCGATCGGACGGCGGCGCCCTGTCTCGACGCGCTCCAGTCGGCGAACCTGAAGCCGTCCGACGTCGACCAGGTCATTCTCGTCGGAGGGCAGACGCGCACGCCGAAGGTCCAGCGGATGGTGGCCGAGCTCTTCGGCCGCGAGCCCAATCGCGAAATCAACCCGGACGAGGTCGTCGCCATCGGCGCCGCCATCCAGGGAGGCGTGTTGAAGGGGGAGATCAAGGACGTCGTCCTCCTCGACGTCACCCCCCTCTCGCTCGGGATCGAGATGCACGGCGGTGTCTTCGAGATGCTGATCGAACGCAACTCGACGATCCCGACGAAGAACACGAAGGTCTTCACTACGGTGGCGGACAACCAGGGCGTCGTCGAGATCCACGTCCTTCAGGGAGAGCGCGAAGTCGCGCGAGAGAACAAGTCTCTGGGGCGCTTCGAGCTCGTCGGGATTCCCGCGTCCCCGCGCGGCGTTCCCCAGATCGAGGTGACCTTCGCGATCGACTCGAACGGAATCGTCAACGTGTCGGCGAAGGACCTCGCGACGGGAAAAGCGCAGGGGATTCAGATCAACCCGGCGGGCGGTCTTTCGCAGACCGAGATCGACAAGATCATCAAGGAGGCGTCCGCGTTTGCGGAGGCCGACCACGAGCGCCGGGAGCTGGCGCAGGTCCGCAGCCGCCTGGACGGGATGATGGCCTCGAACGAGCGGGTGCTCGCCGAGTTTGGCTCCGCGCTCGCCAGCGACGAACGGGAGCGCATCGAGGAGACGCTGAAGCGATCGCGCGAGATCGCCTCGACGGATTCGCGGGACGCCTTGAACGAAGCCATTTTCGACATGCAGGGCGTCTCGAAGGTGTTGACCCGGGTCATGCTCCAGCGGGCCGGGACCGGCGGGGCCGCGGCGGCCAAAGGGTAAAGGGAGAAAGAGACCGGCGGCGGCGTCTCTCCCACGAACCGTCGACGACTGGAAGGCTTTGGGCCTTGGGCTTGTTCACCGTTGGAACTCTTGACTCCGAACCGTTGATTTACAGATGAGCACCAAACGCGACTATTACGAGATTCTCGGAGTGGAACGCAAAGCCGCGGCGGCGGAGCTCAAGTCCGCCTACCGGAGGGTCGCGCTCGAGTGCCACCCGGACCGCAACCCGAACAATCCGCAGGCGGCGGAGAGGTTCAAGGAAGCCTCCGAGGCCTACGCGGTGCTCTCCGACCCGGAGAAACGCGCTCGGTACGACCGTCTCGGCCACGCGGGGGTCGGGGGCGGGGCCGGCTCCGGGTTCGGCTTCGACGCGTCCACCTTCGACCTGTCGGACCTGTTCGGAGAGATCTTCGGGTTCTCGGGGGGCGGGGCGCCGCGGTCGACCGGCGGCAGCGACCTCATGTACCGGATGGAGATCGCGTTCCACGACGCCGCCTTTGGAATCGAGGCCCCGCTCGTGGTTTCCCGGCTCGAGCCTTGCCACACCTGCGAAGGCTCCGGCGCGCAGGCCGGTACTCGCGCAAAGACCTGCCCCGTCTGCGGCGGCTCCGGCCGCCAGCGTTTCTCCCAGGGGTTCTTGACCGTCGCTCGCCCCTGCGGAAACTGCCGCGGCGAGGGAAGGGTCATCGAGAAGCCGTGCTCCGACTGCCGGGGCGACGGCCGCCGCCGAGCGGCCCGGGAGCTTACGATCCGGATCCCCGCCGGCGTCGAGACCGGCAGCCGTCTGCGGCTCGCGGGGGAAGGAGACGCCGGGCCAAACCGCGGCCCGGCCGGAGACCTGTACGTCGTCCTCACGGTCGCGGAGCACGAAATCTTCACGCGCGAGGGGGACGACGTCGTTCTCTCCCTGGACGTCCCGTACCCGACTCTCGTCCTCGGAGGCGAGATGACGGTCGCAACGCTCGAGGAGCCGGAGTCGGTCTCGATCCCGGCGGGCACGCGGATCGGTACGGAGATTCGCCTCCGCGGCAAGGGCTTCGGCCGCCTGGGACAGCGGGGCCGGGGCGATCTCGTCGTCCGCGCCTCGGTCCTCGTGCCCGAGTCCCCCTCCGGGGAGGAGAGGGAGCTCTTGCGCCGATACGCGGAAGTGATCGGAGCGCCGCTGACAGACCGAAGCGTGCTCGGGAAGGCGAAGAAGATCTTCAAATAGTAGTTGTCAGTTATCAGTTATCGGTCATCAGTTAGTCGTGAGTTCCAGTTTTCAGTTGCCATGCGTCGGCGTGGAACTGAGAACTGATGACTGAAAACTGACAACCACTCTCGTGCCTCGCCTGCTCTTCTCCCGCCTGACCGTCCCGCGCAAGGGCAGGGACGACCTTCTGGTCGGGCTCCTCTCCCTCCATGGCCCGCTCGGGTTCTCCGAAGAGGGCC
>DATNMZ010000521.1:0-3321 GCA_035602095.1 Thermoanaerobaculia bacterium | reverse complement strand
TGGCGTACACGGCGTTCGTCGAAGGGTGGGGCGAGTACGCCTCGTTTCTCGCCGGAGAAATGGGGATGTACGAGGACCCGTACGACCTCTGTGGGCGTCTGCTCTTCGACGCGTTCCTGACCTCCCGGCTCGTCGTCGATACCGGTATGAACCTGCTCGGGTGGCCGCGGGCGCGCGCGATGGATTACATGCGCGAGAACACGATCCAGTCGGACACGGAGATCGAAACGGAGACCCTGCGCTACTCGAGCGACCTCCCGGCTCAGGCGCTCGCCTACAAAATGGGAATGCGGAAGTTCGTCGAGCTCCGCGACAAGGCGCGCGCCGGTCTGGGCCCGGCGTTCGACATGCGGCGATACCACGACGTGCTGCTCTTGAGCGGAGCGGTCCCGCTCGACCTCGCCGAGCGCAAGGTCGACTGGTTCATCGCCGAGGAGAAGGCACGGGCGGCAGATCGGGCGATCCGGTGATCCCGTAATCGATAAGCGGAGGAGCGTGCGTTCCTTCTCAGCTCGCGCCGACCGCCAACGGAACTAGAATCCTCCCGAAATGACACTCGCAGCGGGGTCTCGACTCGGCCCCTACGAGATCGTTTCACCTCTCGGTGCGGGCGGGATGGGCGAGGTCTATCGTGCGCGCGACACCCGGTTGAAGCGCGAGGTGGCGATCAAAGTACTGCCTGCCTCCCTCTCCGCCGACGCGGATCGCCTGCGCCGATTCGAGCAGGAAGCGCGCGCCGCGGGCATCCTCAATCACCCCAACGTTACAACTGTGCTCGACATTGGCGAGCACGAGGGCGCGCCCTACGTCGTCCAGGAACTGCTCGAAGGCGAGACGCTGCGGCAAGCGCTCGCGGGAGGAAGGCTCTCTCCTCGCCGGGCGATCGAGTACGCCATTCAGATCGCGCACGGCCTCGCAGCCGCGCACGAGAAGGGCATCCTTCACAGAGATCTCAAGCCCGAGAACGTCTTCATCACGAGAGATGGCCGGGTCAAGATCCTCGACTTCGGGCTGGCGAAGCTCACACACGCTGAGGAGAGCTCGCAGGCAACCAACCTTCCGACTGCAACGGCCGGAACCGAGCCAGGAATCGTGTTGGGAACCCTCGGCTACATGTCACCGGAGCAGGTGCGCGGGAAACCAGCCGACGCGCGGAGCGACATCTTTTCCTTCGGCGCGATCCTCTACGAGATGCTGTCGGGGCAGCGCGCGTTCAAGGGCGACTCAGCCGCGGACACGATGTCGGCGATCCTGAAAGAAGACCCGCCGGATCTGTCCGTTACCAACCAGAACGTCTCGCCGGGACTCGAGCGGATCGTCCGCCACTGTCTCGAGAAGAACCCCGAGCAGCGCTTCCAGTCCGCCCGAGACCTCGCCTTCGACCTCGACGCACTGTCGAACGTGTCCGCGCCGGGACGTCCTGCCGCGGTTCCGCACGGTCCCCCCCGCCGTCGCGGCATCGTGGCCACGGGGCTCGTCGCGCTCGCGCTGCTCGCGGTCGGCGCCGCGTATCTCGTCGGGCGCCGCGGACGGAGCGCCGCTCCGGAGGTTTCCTATTCGCAGCTCACATATCGTCATCAGCCGATCTTCAATGCGCGATTTGCGCCCGATGGGACGACGGTCGTTTTCAGCGCGGCTCCTATCGGAAATGCCCCGGAGATCTTCACGTTGCGCGCCGACTCCCCGATCATGACGCCTCGCGGGCTCAAGGGCGTGCATCTGCTCGCGATCTCGTCTCGAGGCGAAATGGCGGTGCTCACGAAGGTTACGTTCATCCGCCACAAGCTGTTCAACGGAACGCTCGCCCGGATGCCGCTCGAAGGCGGCGCGCCCCGCGAGATCCAGGAGGGCGTTCGCGAGGCCGACTGGTCCCCCGACGGATCGGAGCTCGCGATCATCCGCAACGTGGGGGGGAAGGACCGGCTCGAGTTTCCGCTCGGCAAAGTCCTCGCCGAAACCGGCGGATACTTCTCGGATCCCCGCTTCTCGCCCGACGGACAGCGTATCGCCGTCTTCGAGCACCCCCTCCGATTCGACGATCGTGGATCGATCGCCGTGATCACTCTTTCGGGCAAGAAGACAACCCTCTCGGAGGGCTACTGGGCGGAGGAAGGGATCGCCTGGTCTCCGGAGGGTCGGGAAATCCTGTTTGCCGGCGGCACGGCGTACAACCTCTTCAAGGTCTACGCGGTCGATCTCGCCGGGCGACGTCGCATCGCGCTTCAGAGCGCCGGCGGCCTGACGATTCACGACATCTCGAAGAAGGGCCGATGGCTGGCCACCCGCGACGATCACTTCCGCGACGTTTCGGTCCTTCCGCCGGGCGCCGACCGCGAGCGCGGTGACCTCGGATGGATCGAGCTTACGTACCCGGTGGCCTTCTCGAGCGACGGAAAGACGCTTCTCTTCACGGAGGAGAGCGCCAGCGTCGGCGCGGGGTACTCGACGGCCCTGCGCGGGACCGACGGCTCGCCGGTCGTTCGGCTCGGAGACGGCACAGCCCTCGACCTTTCCCCGGACGGAAAGTGGGCGCTCGCGGCAACCGCGTCCGAGCCGCTGCAGCGGATGTTCCTTTATCCGACCGGCGCCGGCCAGACCCGCTCGGTCCCAACGGGCGCCGTCGTCAGTTACGAGGGCGCTCAGTATTTCCCCGACGGCCGCCGCGTGCTCTTCTGCGGCCACGAGACCGGGCATGGCGTGCGATGCTACGTTCAAGAGATCGAGGGCGGGAAGCCCCGGCCAGTGAGCCCGGAAGGAACCAGCGAGGGATTCGTCTCTCCCGACGGGCGTCGGATCGTCGTCCGCAGCGATCGCGGCCTCGAGGTCTTCCCCGCGGAGGGGGGAGAGGGCCGTGCCGTTCCCGGAGCGACCATCGACGACACGGTGATCCGGTGGTCCGGTGACGGAAAGTCCCTGCTCGTCCACCGGGTCTTTGAAGTCCCCAATCACGTGGAGCGGCTCGATCTTTCAACAGGCCGGCGGGACGTGTTTCGCACGCTTGGACCCGCCGTCGACCTGACGGGCGCAATTCAGATCGGTCCCGTCGCCATTACGGCCGACGGCAAGGTGTACGGCTACAGCATCCGCCGCATGCACTCGCACCTCTTCCTCGTCGACGGCGCGCGATGAGTTGTAGAATGGGCTAACCACAGCGTGGGAGAGGTTCAGCCCGTTGAGGGTTTTGGCTCCTCAGGTAGGATTTGAACCTACAACCCCCCGGTTAACAGCCGGGTGCTCTGCCGTTGAGCTACTGAGGAACAGCGGCGGACCCGCGACGATAGCGGACGGGCCCGCGAGGTGTCAACCGTTCGTCCCCGCGGG
>DATNMZ010000520.1:0-6358 GCA_035602095.1 Thermoanaerobaculia bacterium | reverse complement strand
GACCGACGCGGACCTCGAAAAAGCCCGCGCCGTCATCGCGGCGGATTCGGAGATCGACCGGATGGAGATGGCGGTCGAAGATCTCGCCGTTCAGCTCTTCGCCCTTCAGCAGCCCGTGGCGGTCGACCTCCGGTTCCTGATCGCGGCGTTGAAGATCAACAACGACCTCGAGCGGATCGGCGACCACGCCGTCAACATCGCCGAGGGCGCCGAACGCCTCGCGGGCCAGCGTCCGTTTAAGCCGTTCATCGACATCACCTACATGGCCGAGGTCGCCGAGACGATGCTGAAGCAGTCGCTCGACGCCTTCGTGAACCGGGACGCCGCGCTCGCCAAGCTGGTAATCAAGAAGGACGACATCCTGGACGAGAAGAACGTCTCGATCATCCGCGAGCTCCTGACCTACATGGCGGAATACCCGACGCTGATCACCTACTGCCTCGAGCTCATTTCGATCTCGAAGAACCTCGAGCGGGTCGGAGATCTGGCGACGAACATCTGCGAGGACACCATCTTCATCGCGGAAGCGAAGTGGGTGAAGCACCACGCGACGGAGATCGCTTGAGGGAAGTTGTCAGGTACTAGCTATCAGCTATCAGCCACGGGCACCTCTTCCGTCTCCCGAACTGAAAACTGAAAACTGGAAACTGACGACCGAGGTCGTCCTAGGGCTCCGGTACCGCGCGCAAGCCCCTTCGCGCCAGCCGTTCGAGGATCGACTGCTGCGCGTCGACCACCGGCGCTCCGGGGGAAGGCGTCCGCCGGACGTAGGTGCCGTCGCTCTGGAGGTCCCGCGCGCGGGAGTTGTCGGCGCGGATCGGCTCGAAGACCTCCAGACGGATCTTTTCGCGCGCCTGGGCGTCTAAGACCGGCACCATCAGCTCCACCCGGCGGAAGAAGTTTCGCGGCATCCAGTCGGCGCTCGAAAGGTAGATCTCCTCCTCGTCGCCGACGCCGAACGAGAAAGCGCGGCTGTGCTCGAGAAAGCGGCCGACGATGCTCGAAACGCGGATGTTTTCGGAGACGCCGGGAACGCCCGGGCGGAGGCAGCAGATGCCCCTCACCGCCAGAGACACCGGGACGCCGGCGGTCGAGGCGCGGTACAGCGCCCGAATGACCTTCGGGTCCACCAGCGAGTTCATCTTCGCGGTGATCGCGGCCGGCCGCCCTTCCCGCGCCTTCTCGGCCTCCCGATCGATCAGCGAGAGGACCTTTTCATGGAGCGAGAACGGAGCGACGCTCAACCTCTTGTATCGAGTGCGTTTGGAGAAACCGGTCAGGAAATTGAAGAGCTCCGAGGCGTCCAGGCCGAATTCCGGACGGGCGGTGAACAGTCCGAGATCCGTGTACACCCGCGAGGTCCCGCGGTTGTAGTTGCCGGTCCCGATGTGCACGTAACGGCGCATCGCGCTGCCTTCGCGCCGGACGACGAGAGCGATCTTCGCGTGAGTCTTCAAGCCCTCGACGCCGTATGCGACGTGAACGCCGGCACGCTCGAGCGACCGCGCCCATTGGATGTTCTTTTCCTCGTCGAACCGTGCCTGCAACTCGACGAGGACGGCGACCTGCTTGCCATTCTCGGCGGCGCGGGCGAGCGCGGCCACGAGGGGGGAGTCGGTCCCGGTGCGATAGAGGGTCATCTTGATCGCGAGGACGTCCGGATCCTCCGCGGAACCCTCGAGGAAGCGAAGGACCGGATCGAAGCTGTCGTAGGGGTGGTGCAGGAGGACGTCCTTCTGCCGGATCGCATCGAACCCCTCCGCCGGAGTCGCGAAGAATGCCCGCGAACCGGGCAGAAAGTCCGGGTCCTTGAGATCCGGGCGCTCGAGGCGCAGGAGCGCCAGGAAATCCGACGCGCCGAGCGGACCGTCGACTTCGTAGAGATCCTCCGCGTCGAGCTCGAGCTGACGCCGGAGCAGGTCCCGCACCGTGTCCGGGCATCGCTTGTCCACCTCGAGGCGGATGGCCGCGCCAAAACGCCTCTGCCGCACGTTCTCCGCGACGCTGCGGAGCAGGTCGCCGGCCTCCTCCTCGCGGATATCGAAGTCGGCGTCCCGGGTGACGCGAAAAGCGGATGCGCCCCGGATCTTCATGCCCGGGAAGAGGCTCGACACGTGCGCCTCGACGAGGTCTTCGAGCAGAATGAAGTCGGAGTCGTTCCCGGCGCCTCCCGGGACCGGCACCAGGCGCGGGAGCGACGGCGGCACCTTCACGCGGGCGAAGAAGGGCTTGCCCTGCTCCTTGTCGGAGAGCTCCACTGCCAGGGAGAGCGACAGGTTCGAGAGAAACGGGAACGGGTGCGCCGGGTCGAACGCGAGCGGCGTCAGCACGGGGAAAACGACGCTCTCGAAGTAGTCCGTCAGCTCCTTGCGCGGGCCTGTCTCCAGCTCCTCCCACTTGAGGAGGCGTACGCCCTGCTGCCGCAGCTTCGGGAGCACGTCCTGCGTGAGCGTCGCGACGGCGAGGGCGCAGTCGCCGCGCGCCGTTTCGCAGATGATTCGGAGCTGCTCCTGCGCCGAGAGCCCATCGGCGCTGCGTTCCGTCACCGCCGCCTCGAGCTGTTCGTGGAGACCCGAGACGCGGATCATGAAGAACTCGTCCAGGTTCGAGTGGAAGATGGCGAGGAACTTCAGTCTCTCGAGGAGCGGCCACGCCGGGTCGAGCGCCTCTTCGAGGACTCTCCGGTTGAAGGCCAGCCAGGAAATCTCGCGGTTGAAGTAGAGCGCGCGGTCGTTCAACCGGTCTTCGGGGGCGCCGCCCTCGTCGAGCCGTCGGGCTTCGGTCATCGGGAGTTTCGAAGGCTATCATCGCGCCTCGGACCTCCGGAACCAGACGGCCTCCGGAGGGGACAGGAGCCTTTGGAAGACGGGGTTTGGACGGGTTGAGCCCGCCGAAGCAGGCGGGTAGTCTCCGGAACGCGTTCGTGCGTCTCGATCGAAAGGTGACGCTCGCGGTTGCCTCGCTGCACGCGCCGAAACGGGATCGGCTTCTCCGGCGCATCAGCTTTCTCGGGAGCCAGCGCTTTCTCATTCCGGCCACGTTCGCCGCGGCGGCCGCTCTCCTTCTCGGGAGACGCGGGATTCTGGCGGCTTTCCTCGGGGGAGCGGTTCTCGGGGGCCGGGCGCTCGCTCCGCTCGTCAAATGGGCCTTTCGCCGCCGCCGCCCGGATCTCTGGCCGGCGCTCGAGACCGAAGACAGTCACAGCTTTCCGAGCACGCACACGGCGACGGCGACGGCGTTCTTCGGCGCCGCCGGCGCCATCGTCTTCCATTTGACCGGCAACCCTGTCGCGCGATCGGCCGCTCTCCTCCTGTGCGGGGCTCTCGCAGCGGCCGTCGGCTTCAGCCGCGTCTACCTGGGAGCGCACTGGCTCTCCGACGTCGTCGGGGGCCTCCTGATCGGACTGTTGTGGCTGACGGTCTGGGCCGCGGCAACGGCGCGACTCTTTCAGGATTCCGGCGACGCCCGGGACCGACCGTCCTCCACCCTCGCTTCGCCGCTCTCCGTCTCTCGACACTTGCCCCGTCTCTCTTCGTCGTAGGAGAGACAGCCGCTGCGGGGCGGTGATCCGGGCGAGCTCGACCGCCGACTTCGATCCGAATTTACAGAGACTTCCTTCCCCGTTGACGCCTCGCCTTTACAACTCACGCTCCAGACAGGAGGAGCACACGTCATGAAGCATCGCTTGCGGAATCTTCTGATTGCCTGCGCGGCGGCGGGGCTGTTCGCGGCCACCCGCGACGCCCGCGGCCAGGTCACGCCCGCCGAGGGATACACGCCGCCGGACGACACGCTCAAAGTGAACGTCGGGGGGACGATCTTCGCGGACTACACGTACCAGGACGCCCCGACGTCCACGGACGCGGACGGTGGCGTGATCCATCCGAACTCTTTCAACCTCTCGCGCGCCTACATCAACGTCACGGGGCAGATCAGCCACTGGGTCTCCTTCCGGATCACGCCGGACATCACCCGCCAGACTGTCTCCGGCACCGGCGTCACCCTCAATACGAACAACAGCCTCGTGTTCCGCCTCAAGTACGCTTACGGTCAGATCAACTTCGACGATTTCACGACGCACGGGTCCTGGCTTCGCATCGGAACGCAGCAGACCCCCTACGTCGATTTCGAGGAAGGGGTCTACCGCTATCGGTTCCAGGGCACGATCTTCGTCGATCGGGAGGGCTTTCTCTCATCGTCGGACTTCGGCGCCTCCGTTCACTGGAACATCCCGATGAACTACGGGGACGTTCACGTCGGCGTCTACAACGGGGAGACCTATTCGGGAGCCGAGGTGAACAACCAGAAGGCCTTTCAGGCCCGGGTCACGATTCGTCCGGCGCCCGGCGTCCCGATCGTCCGGGGACTTCGCATCACGGGTTTCTACGACGGCGACCACTATGAGACGGACGCCGAGCGCAAGCGGGCAGTCGCGATGCTTTCCTTCGAGAACCCCTGGGTGAATGCGGGATTCGACTACCTGGACGCGAAGGACCGCACCTCGCGGCTGAAGACCTTTTCGACGCATGCGACGGGCTGGTCGGCCTGGGTGACTCCGAGGACGCCGATCGGCGTCGAGGCGCTTCTCCGCTACGACGAGATCAAGCCCAACAAAGACAACAACACCGTCGATCCGAACGGCAAGAAGAAGCGCTTCATCGGGGGAGTCTCGTACTGGTTTCCCGTGACGAAGGCGGGCATCGCAGCAGCGGTCCTGCTCGACTACGAGAACGTGAAGTACGACGGTTTCGCCGCCGGGAACGCGAACAACAAGCCGGAGGAGAAGCGGTACGCTGTTCACACGCTTTTCAACTTCTAATTCACGCCAACTTCAAACGAAATTAACCGGCGGATTTCATATTGAGGACGAGGGAAATGAAGATGAAAGCACTTCGAATCCTGACCCTGGCGCTCGCGAGCCTGTTCACGGCCGCGGCTCCGGCCTGGGCCCAGAAGATCCAGATCAACGGGGCGGGGGCAACCTTCCCTTACCCGATCTATTCGAAATGGTTCTCCGAGTACAACAAGCTGCACCCGGAGGTCGAGATCAACTACCAGTCGATCGGGTCCGGCGGCGGCATCCGACAGCTGATGAACCAGACAGTGTTCTTCGGCGCGACCGACGGACCGATGACGCCGGAGCAGCAGCTGGCCGCGCCCGGCAAGATCCTGCACCTGCCCGCGGTCCTGGGCGCCGTCGTGCCGGTTTACAACATCCCGGGAGTCGACGCGGAGCTCAAGTTCACGGGTGATGTCCTCGCCGACATCTTCCTGGGCAAGGTCACGAAATGGAATGACGCCTCCATCGCCGGCCTGAACCCGGGCGTCAAGCTTCCCGGAACGGACATCACCGTGTGCCACCGCTCCGACGGATCGGGGACGACCTACATCTTCGTCGACTACCTCTCCAAGGTCTCGCCCGCGTTCAAGAAGACGGTCGGGGTGTCCACCGCGGTCCAGTGGCCGACCGGGATCGGCGGCAAGGGCAACGAGGGCGTCGCCGGACTGGTGAAGCAGACGCCGGGGTCGATCGGTTACGTCGAGCTCATCTACGCGCTCCAGAACAAGATCGACTACGGCTCGGTGCGGAACATGAACGGCGAGTTCGTCCGCGCGACCGTTGCCTCGGTCACCGCGGCCGCGGCTGCGGCGGCCACTCAGATGCCCAAGGATTTTCGCGTGTCGATCACGAATGCGCCCGGCCAGGGCGTCTATCCGATCTCGTCCTTTACGTGGCTGCTCTTCTACGAGAGCCCGAAGGACAAGCAGCGAGCGAAGATCATGAAGGACTTCGTCCGGTGGGCTCTCACCGAGGGGCAGAAGTACGCGGCCGGGCTCGGGTACGCTCCGCTCCCGGAGGGCGTGGTCAAGCTGGAGCTCGCGGCCCTCGATCGAATCCGGATCTGAGGCCGGCTCCGAGGAGACGATGCGCAAGCCCCCGTCCTCCCGGAAGAGCGTGGATGATCGCGGCTTCCGGGCCGGGACGGGCTTCTTCGCGCTTCTCGTCGTGCTCCTCGTCGTCGGGATCGGTTTCGAGCTCTTTCGGACTTCGCACCTCTCGATCGCGAAGTTCGGCCTCCGGTTCTGGCGCACGTCGACCTGGGACCCGGTCTCGGGCGAGTTCGGAGCGCTCCCCTTCATCTGGGGCACTCTCTATTCTTCGATCCTGGCGCTTCTGCTCTCGACTCCCATCGCGATCGGGATCGCGGTGTTCCTCTCGGAGCTCTCGCCGCGCGCGCTTCGCGCGCCCCTGACATTTCTGACGGAGCTGCTGGCGGCGATCCCTTCCATCGTGTACGGCCTCTGGGGGATCTTCGCGCTGGTCCCCCTGGTCCGAAAGCTCGAGCTCCTCACGCCG
>DATNMZ010000519.1:0-3207 GCA_035602095.1 Thermoanaerobaculia bacterium | reverse complement strand
GGCCGGCTCCCGCAATTTGCCCCTCGTCGAGAGCGCGGGTGAGAGCCGTTTCGTCCACGAGCCCGCCGCGCGCGGTATTGAGGAGAAACGAGCCCGGCTTCATCCGCGCGAACGTCTCCCGCGTGAAGAGCCTGCGGGTCTCGTCGGTCAAAGGCAAATGGAGCGAGACGACGTCCGAGCGCCGAAGCAGGTCGTCGAAAGAGACGCGCGGCGGATCGTCCGGATCGCCCTCCTCCCGGGGAGACCGGCCGAACGCGATGACCGTCATCCCGAAGGCCTTCGCGCGGCGCGCGACGGCGCGGCCGATCCGGCCGGGACCCGCGATCCCCAGCACCTTGTTCTTCAGGTCGGTGCCGAGCAGGAGGTTCGGCTTCCACCCGGAATACCCGCCGGCGCGCACGAGCCGGTCGCCTTCGAGGACCCGCCGCGCGAGAGTCAAGAGAAGAGCCATCGTCAGATCGGCCGTCGCATCCGTCAGGGCGTTCGGCGTGTTCGTGACGACGATGCCCCGCGCCGCGGCCGCCGCCCGATCGATGTTGTCCACTCCGACGGCGTACTGCGCGACGATCTTCAGCTTCGGGGCGTTGCGCAGCACCGCTTCGGTGACGGGATCGGAGACGATGGTGATCAGAGCGTCGGCCTCGAGCGCCTCGGCGGCGAGCTCGAGCTCGTTTGGCTCGTACCCGAGCACCCGGACGTCGAAGTCCGGTTCGAGGGTCGAGAGCGAAGGCTCCGGGAGCTCGCGGGTCGCGACGACGACCGGTCTCACTTGCCGCTCCAGCGCGTCTGCAGCAGGCGCCCCGCGAAGAAGATCCCCGCTCCAAACCCGAGCAGAACGAGCTCCCCGCGGACGTTGCCGCCCAGGACCCCGGCGAAAAAGCCGAAGCCCGTCACGACGAGTCCCAGGAACTGGAGCGCGCGGGAGGCGGAGTACACGGCACGCCTTAGGATCCGTCCGAGAGGACGACCCGGAGAATCTTTTCTCCCTGGCCGATGCGCTCGACGGCGGACTGTCCCTCGACGACCTGACCGAAGATCGTATAGAGGCCGTTCAAATGGGGCTGCGGGGAGTGCGTGACGAACCACTGGCTCCCGCCGGTGTCCGGACCGGAGAGCGCCATGCCGACGGTCCCGCGCCCGTACTCGAGAGCGTTGATCTCGTCGCGGATCTCGTACCCCGGCCCCCCGTTTCCGGTCGCCGTCGGATCGCCGTCCTGCAGCACGAAGTTCGGAACGACGCGGTGAATCTCCACGCCGTCGAAGTATCGCCGCCGGGCGAGCGTGACGAAATTCATCGCCGTCAGCGGAGCGGCGTCCCCCGCGAGGCGGATCGTGAAGGCGCCGGCCGCCGTCTCGATGCGGGCGCGCCACGGCCGCTTCGCCTCGGCCAGGATGGCCGCGTAATCAGCCCGCGACTTTCCCGTCGAATACTCGGGCGCCGGGAGAGCCGCTCGCGCGCGCCCGAAGACGGCAAGGAGCGAGCGCCGCGCGAGCCGCGCGGGAAGTGTCCGTCCCTGCCGGTAGATCTGTTCCACGAGAGCGGCCGCGGCGGGATCGGCCTTCAGCTTCTCGCAGGCGCCGAGGACGGAGATCGCGACGTCGGGCGAGGCCTCGCCGCGCGATCGCTCCACGGCCTCCGCCAGGAGCGGGAGTACGGAGGCATCCTCGAGAAGTGCCAGGGCGTCCACCGCGGCGGCGCGGACCCCCGGATCGGGGTCCGTCAGGGCCGAGTTCACGGTCGCCCGGTTCTCGCGGACCGCATCCGGGGTCTTCAAGCCGACCAGGTTCGCGAGCCGCACGACCACCTCGGGATCTCCCGCGAAGCGCTCGCGGCGGACGCGGGCATCGGGACCCACGAAGGAGGAGACGGCACCGGCCGCGGCGGCGCGAAGATGCGGATCGGGCGATGCGGCCGCGGCGTCGAGCGCCGCGCCGGCGCCTCCCCGGAAGGCCGCGACGAGCGAGGCAAGCGCCACCTCGCGCCGCCGGCCGCCTCCGGAGAGCGCGCTCGACCAGAGGCGCCGGGAGACTTCCCGGTCGGAGGTCGCGAAATGCCGCAGCAAGGCGAGGGCCGCGACGGCGACGTTCGGGTTCGCGTCCGTCGAGAGGGCCAGCACCCGCATCCGGGCGTCGTCGGAGAGCGTCGCCCCGGGAGATTTCGCCAGAACGGCCTCGAGGGCGACGAGGGCGTTGATCCGGAGCGGCGTCGGACCATCCAGGGCGGCGGCGAGGGACTCCAGGGACTCGGCCCGCCCGAGGATACCCAGGCCTCGCGCGGCGAAGGCTGCCGTGTCCGGGTTTTCGTCGCGGAGGGCGGCCGTCAGGGCGGCGACCGAGCCCGGCTGAGGCTTGCGCGAGAGCGCGTAGATCGCCGCCGCGCGCACGCGGGGCTCGGAATCGCCGGCGAACGAGAGAGCGGCGGCCTCGCTCGCCCGATTGGCGAACTTCCAGAGCGACTGGAGGATGGCGGCTCGGAGCTCCGGCGGGGATGGCCGGGAGAGGGCCTCGATGAGCGCGTCTTCGCCGTCCGGGCGGCCGGCGAAACCCAGGGCTTTCGCAGACGCGGCCGCGACGGCGGGATCCGGGTCGGCGAGGAGGGAACGCAGCTCGGCCGTCCATCCGGCCTCCGGAACCGGAAGAAGACCGGCGGCGAAGGCCGCGGCGGCCCGGACCTCGGGGCGAGCGTCCGACAGGAGGCCCTGCAGCATCGGGACTCCGCGCTCATCCCCGATCCGCCCGATCGCGAGAGCCGCGCGGGCTCGGGTCGCCGGTTCCGGGCTCTTCGCGGTCCCGGAGAAAACAGCCTCGTCGAAGCCGCGGCGATCCTCGAGCTCGGCGAGTGCGGCCTCCGCTTCGATGCCGGAGAGGGTGGGCGCGGGGGTCGCGCGCGCGTCCGGAGACCCCAGGGGCGCCGGCGCCGGTCCAGAGGGAGGCGGCGCCGCACCGGGCGACGCGCAACGCACCACGGCCGCGAGCGCGGAGGCCGCGAGGACAACGCTCCACCGGCGCAGGACCATGGAACTCCTTCTGTCGGGCGCGGGACCGGAAAGGCGGGCGCGATTATACGAGAGCGGTGGGAGAGCCAGCTGTCGGCTGTCCGCCGTGAGCGATTGGTTATCAGTTATCAGTTATCAGTTGTCAGTTGTCAGTTTCACGAAAGCTCGGCGGCCTGGAAGGGAACTGAAAACTAGCGGCACCTACCACCTA
>DATNMZ010000518.1:0-4902 GCA_035602095.1 Thermoanaerobaculia bacterium | reverse complement strand
AGCATCCACGCGGGCGAGCCGGAGGGGAGCTTCAGGTGGACCTCCGCGTAGGCGCCGGGGAGGATCTCGCCGCCCGCATTCAGGATGTTCACCTCGACGAGCAGCGTCCCCGTCGCCGGGTCGATCGAGTTGGAGGTGCGGGCGATCGTTCCCTGGAAGCGGTGTCCCGGCCGTTCGGCGACCGTGAGCTCGACCGGCAGCCCGGGCGCGGCGGCGGCGGAGCTCGACTGCGGCACGTTGATGAAGACGCGGAGCGCCCCTGTCGTCGCCATGCGGAAGAGCTCGCGGGCGGGCCCGCCGCTGCTGCCGGCGTCGACGAGCTGGCCGACATCCGTATTTCGGGCCGTGATCACCCCGTCGAACGGGGCCTCGATCTTCTCGAACGCGACGAGCTGCTCGAGCCGGCGGACGTTGGCCTGAGCCGATTCGGTTGCCGCGCGGCGGGCGGCGAGCGCGCCCGCGGCGTTGTCGGCCTCCTGTTTCGATACGGAGTCTGACTTCGAGAGCTCTGCGAATCGGTCGGACGTGATCTTTGCGAGCCGCTCGTTGGCCTGCGCCGTGGCGAGGTCCGCCCGAGCCGCCTGGAGCTGTTGCTCGATTTCGGGCGAGTCGACGTCGGCGAGCCGCTGGCCTTTCTTCACGTGCGCCCCGATGTCGAAATACCATTTCTTCAAATAGCCACTCGTGCGCGCGTAGATCGGGGCATCGGTGAAGGCTCGAACGCTTCCGGGGAGCACCACCTCCCGCGCCGGCGCACCCCGCTCGGGCTCGATGACCGAGACGACCGGGGCGGCCGTGCGCTGGGTCTCATCGCGCAGGGAGCTCTTCGCGCGAACTCGCGACGCGATGCCGAAGCCCGCCGCGAGCAGTGCGGCCGCTCCGACGACGAGCATCGCCCGCCCGGCGCGTCGCGGCGGACCCGGCGCGGGAGGCGCGGGCGTGGAGGCGCGATCGACCCGCGTCTCGTCTTTCATGCGCGGGCTTCCGAGAGATTGCCGGGCGCGGGCGCCGCGCCGGGCGCGCGCCGCCGGCCGTGCAGCAGGTTGAAAAAGACCGGCACGAAGAAGAGCGTCGCTCCCGTTGCGAAAAGAAGACCTCCGATGACGGCGCGGCCGAGCGGCGCGTTCTGCTCCCCGCCCTCGCCGAACCCGAGAGCCATCGGAACCATGCCGATGATCATCGCGAGCGCCGTCATCAGGACGGGACGGAACCGGGTGAACCCGGCGGCGAGCGCGGCATCGAGTGCATTGACCCCCGAGGCGAGCTGTTCCTTCGCGAAGCTGACGACGAGGATGCTGTTCGCTGTCGCGACGCCCATGCACATGATCGAGCCCGTCAGAGCGGGGACGGAAATCGGCGTGTGCACGAGAAAGAGCAGCCAGACGATGCCGGCCAGCGCCGCCGGCAGAGCCGAAATGATGATGAACGGGTCGAGCCAGGATTGAAAGTTCACGACGATCAAGAGATACACCAGCACGATCGAGAGGAGGAGGCCCCCGAGGAGGCCGGCGAAGGAGCTTCGCATCGTCTCGATCTGCCCGCGCACGAGCATCTGGGACCCGCGCGGCAGGTCTTTCCTGCTCTCCTCGATGAGGCGGTTGACCGGGCCGGCGACCGTGCCGAGGTCCGTCCCTTCGACCCCGCCGTAGATGTCGATCACCGGTTGCGCGTTGTAGTGCGAGACGGTTCCCTGGGCGGCGCCACGGGTGATGGACGCCAGATTGCCCAGGATCTGGGAAGACCGCCCGCTCGCCGCGGAGAGGGGGATGTTCTGGAGGTCCTGCATCGAGGCGAGGCGATACTGCGGCGACTGCACGGCGACGGTGTAGCTCACGCCGCTCCGGGGGTCCAGCCAGTACGTCGGAGACGTCTGTGAGCTGCCGGAGAGCGCGATCAGAAGGTTGCCGGCGACGTCGCGCTGCGTGTACCCGACTTCCTGGGAACGCGCGCGGTCGACGTCCACGAAGAGCCTCGGAGCATCGAACGGCTGCTGGATGCGGAGGTCCACTGTTCCCGGGATGTAGCGGATCTTCTGGAGGAGCTTCTCCGCGAACGCGCGGTTTTCCGGGAGCTTGTTGCCGATGATCTGGACGTCGATCGGCGCCGGCAGACCGAAGTTCAAGATCTGGCTGACGATGTCGACGGGCAGAAAGTAGAACGTCACGCCGGGAAAGTCGTGGATGAGACGGGAGCGAATCTGGCGAATGGCCTCTTCCGTCGGCCGGTGGCCCGCCTTCATCGACACGAGGATGTCGGCGTCCGCGGGTCCGATTGGCGCCGAGTTGCTGTACGAGAGATTTAATCCGCTGTAGGGCACGCCGATGTTGTCGATGATGGTCAGAAGCTCGCGCGGCGGGATCGTCTCGCGGATGACGCCGTCGATCCGGTCGCAGAGCCGGGCCGTCTCCTCGATCCGCGTACCCGTCCGCGCGCGCAGGTGGAGCTTCATCTGGCCGGTGTCGACAGACGGAAAGAAGTCCTCGCCGAGCCAGGGGAAGAGCACGGCGATCGAGACGACGCAGGCGGCGAAGAACACGACCGCAAAAACGCCGCCGCGGCGAAGGCAGGCGGAGAGCAGCCGGCCGTAGCCCTCGCGAACCCGCTCGAACCACGCCTCGAACGAGCGCTGGAAGCGCCCGAAAACATTGCGGCTTCCCTCGCGTGGCCCGGCAGCGTGCTCTTTCAAGAGGTACTTCGCCATCGTCGGAACGAGAGTGCGCGAGAGCAGGTAGGAAGCCAGCATCGCGAAGACGACGGCCTCGGCGAGCGGAACGAAAAGGTACTTCGCCACTCCGGTCAGGAAGAACATCGGCACGAAGACGATGCAGATGGAGATCGTCGAGACGAAGGCGGGCACGGCGATCTGCGCCGCGCCTTCGAGGATCGCCGGTTCGAGCTTTTCGCCATCCTCGAGGTAGCGGTTGATGTTCTCGATCGCCACCGTCGCGTCGTCGACGAGGATGCCGACAGCGAGCGCGAGGCCCCCGAGCGTCATGATGTTGATGGTTTCCCCGAGCGCCGAAAGGACGATGAGTGACGTCAGGATCGAGAGCGGGATGGAGACGGCGATGATGACCGTGCTCCGCCAGCTTCCGAGAAAGATCAGGATCATCAGTCCCGTGAGGCAGGCGGCGATGATGCCCTCGCGAACGACCCCGTTGATGGAGGCGCGGACGAACAGGGACTGGTCGTTTATGGCCGTCCCCCGCATCGTCGGAGGGAGGCTCGCCGCGGTCAGCGCGAGTTGTTGTCGGACGCGCGAGATGATGTCGAGCGTCGACGCGGCTCCCGTCTTCAAGATCGTGAGGAGAGCGGCCCGCTGGCCTTCGACGCGCACGAGGTTCGTCTGAGGCGGATAGCCGTCGCGCACCTGCGCCACGTCCCGGATGAACACGATCGCTCCGTTGGCAATCCGGATCGGGAGATCGTTCAAGCCCTCGACCGAGGTCGGGCTGCTGTTGGTCTCGACGCTGTATTCGAAGCCGCCGATCTTAGAAGTCCCCGCCGGCAGAATCAGGTTCTGCGCGTTGATCGCGTTGACCACGTCGGTCGGAGAGAGGCCCTTCGCTTTCAACGCGGCAAGATCGAGATCCACCTGGATCTGCCGCTGTTTCCCGCCGTAGGGGAACGGAATCGCCGCCCCCTGGACCGTGGCGAGCTGCGCGCGGATGGTGTTGTTCCCGAGATCGAAGAGCTGTTGTTCCGAAAGCCCCTGCCCGGAGAGCGCGAGCTGAATCACGGGCACGCTCGACGCGCTGTACGTGATGACGAGCGGCGGGGTCGTGCCGGGAGGCATGGAGCGCACGACCGTTTGCGAGATGGCCGTCACCTGTGCGACGGCCGCGTCGATGCGGGCGCCTGGCCGGAAGAAGATCTTGACGACGGAAATGCCGGAGAGCGTCTGGGACTCGATGTGCTCGATGTCGTTGACCGTGGTGGTCAAGGCACGTTCGTAGTTCGAGACGATGCGGTTGGCCATCTCCGGGGCCGAGAGGCCGGAGTAGTTCCAGATGGTGCTGACGACGGGAATGTTGATGTTGGGGAAGATGTCGGTCGGCGTCCGGAGGATGACGAGGGGACCCAGGAGCAGGATCAGGAGCGCCATCACGACGAACGTGTACGGCCGGCGGAGAGCGAGACGGACGATCCACATGGGGCAATCCTAGCCGTGTTCTCTCATTGTTCCCTGCTCGAGGCGCCCCGGCGCCGGCTGCGCGGGTTTCGGCTGACCGCGGACACCTTCTCTCTCGACCTCAAGCCTGCCGCCGGAAGAAGCCGAGCAGGACGAGGTAAGCGCCGTACGCGATCAGACCGGCGCCGGCGGCCCCCAGGAGGAGCGCTCCGAAGCGCATCCGCTCCAGGACCTCGAGGGCGCCTCCGATGTCGTGGTACGCGCGAGGGTCGACGTCTCGGGCCGTCCGGACGAGGAACCACCCGATGATCGCGCTGACGATCCCGCGCACGGCGACGCCGAAGCGCCCAACGCGGATTGCCACGTCCGTGGCCGCGCCAAGGTAACGGCGGGTGAGCTTCTGAGGCAGCCGGCCGGTCGCGCCCTGCGCGAACTGCAAGACCCCGATGGCGATGACCACAACGCCGGCGACCTGCAGGGCCTGCGGTCCCCACCCCTGCGAGAGAAGCCAGGCGATGGCGGAGCGCGAATCCGGTCCGCGCCGGACCCTCAGGAGCAGGCGCACGGCGAGCCAGGCCAGCGCGGCGTGGCCCAGCGCGTCGATGAACGAGAGGGCGCGCGCGAGGAAGGAGCGCTTGCCGTCCCCGGCGTCGAGGAGACGCGCGAGCGTGAAGGCAACGAGTCCGCCGGCGATCGCGGCGACGATCGCGGGCCCGCGCGGGTGCGAGAGGAGGAGGCGAAAGGCGGAGGCGAATCCCCGGACGCGATCG